>JBCCFC010000525.1:0-8916 GCA_039029935.1 Chloroflexota bacterium | reverse complement strand
CGACCAACTGCATGGTTTTGAGGAACGCTACACCACTGACGTTTATCCAGCGGATTTCGGATGGGTTCCAGATTGGACTCGGCCCGACGAGCGGATCGATCTCTGGTATCATAATATGTCGAGCGTCAAGCAGGCTGGCGTCGCTGCGATCACCAACCAGTTGGCGTATGACGATGAGGTCGGAGCGCAGGCGGAGCGCGCCATATATGACTACGCCAGATCCTCTGACGGCCGACCGTTCTGTCTGGTGACGAGCTTCATTCATCCGCATGACCCGTACGCCGCGCGGCAACGTTATTGGGATTTGTACGATAGCGTCGACATCCCAGCGCCGCGCGTCGCCCGCCCGGCCGCCGAGGAGAATGACCCATTCAGTCTTCGGTTGGAAAAGGCGATCGCGCTCGACGCCGTCGATGTCAGCGAAGCAGAAATCCTGAACGCCCGTCGCGCTTACTACGCCAACGTCTCTTATGTGGACGATTGGATCGGCCGCCTTCAAGCGACTCTCGCTGACGCTGGATTGGCAGAGAATACGGCCGTTCTTCTGACCGCGGACCATGGCGATATGCTCGGAGAACGCGCAAATTGTAACATTGTGTTATCCTGCTATAAACAAACATGACCGACATCTGAGTAGATGCCGGTCATGTTGAGGTAGGTCGGTATTCGGTTCGTCGGTGTTCGGTTCGTCGGTGTTCGGTAATCTGGAACCGACCTACCGACCTACTGACCTACTGACCACCGATTACCGAGACTGGCAACTACTCGATGACAACCTCATATTCATCGGCCAAGAAACCAACCAGCCAGTCAAATGATTCCGCAGGCAATTGTGACGCTGCACCAAAGGCTGCGCCTACGTTGTCAGCACCAGCATAGAACTGGTAATCACCGATCAAGTTGCCAGCAAGCTCTAGGAACTCTTCATCGGCCAAGACCATCTCCGCAGCAGCGGTCAATTCAGCAATGCGATCTTCTGGTGCATCGCCATGAACCCACATGTTCTTCTGTGCGGCAAAGCCAGCGGCCAGTGCAGCCTTGAACGCATCGTACTCTACGCCTGATGGAGCCTCGCCAACACAGGTCTCGTAAACCTCGGCAAAGCTAGGCATGTCGCTGAAGACTGGGTCACGAACGACGTCGCCGTTGGCATCCAGTACACCGAAAGCAAAGAGTGGTGTTGCAGAGCCTTCTTCAACTAGTGGCGTGACATTCTTGAGATACGCTGGTGAAGTCTGGTAGTCGATGTTGGTTTCACCCTGCTCAAAAGCAACACGGGCAGCACCCTTACCATCGTAGCCCAAAATCGGGATCGTTTCCAGACCGAGCAATTCAAAGGCCAGTAATGGAACCAAGTCCAAGCCTGTTGGTGAAACGCCACCGTAGACCAATTCAGCGTCTGTGGCACACAGGTCTTCAACACTTGCTACGCCCGTGTCTGGTGAGATGAAAACAACGCCGCCAACTGGTGAACCCATGACGCCAGAGAACTCGTTGAAATCATATTGGACCGCGCTCTGACCCAGCAGATATGGAAATACATTCGAGCCAGATGTAACCACCAAGCTCAGACCGTCATGCTCACGAACAGCACCAAACTCGTTCGCCCCCTGAACACCAGAGGCACCCTTGATGTTGATTGGCTGAACAACAACATCGTCACCCAAGTATTTCTGCAAAAATGGTGCAATTGAGCGTGTCCATGTGTCCGTACCGCCGCCTTCACCATATGGAATGATGATTTCGATAGTCTCGCCAGCATAGGCTCCACCTTCGGCGGCTGCATCACCAGCATCATCTGATGCTTCTTCGGCTGCTGGTGCTGCTTCTTCGGCGGCTGGTGCGGCTGCCGGTGGCGCACAGGCGACCATCACACCCAGTGCGAGTGCGAGAAGGATCAACAATAGTTTACGGTTCAACATAAAACTTTTTCTCCTGATTTGTATAAAGTAATTTATTGAGTTAGATGGATTCTAGGCATGAACAGTTTATCAAAAAAAACGATGCATCCATCTGTTTTGTCTGCCCTTAGCATAAATGAAAAACCGCTAATCGGGTACAACCGATTGGTGGGGATTACCCCAACCGATTGATGGGGATCACGCAGAAACCAACCGATTGATGGGGTGGAATCCACCTATGCGGACGTATACGGTGTGATGAGATTCCTGATAAGATTGACTTGCGTATATAATTTTGAACAGGATAGATAAAAATGAGATTGATTTATTTTTGTACATTCGCACGAATTCGAGATTTGTGCATACTCATCATCATCGGCTGCACACTCCCCGCCTGTGCGTTCATAGATCTGTTATCGCCAACACCGCAACCGATTGTACATGTGACAGAACCAGTCCAACCGACGCTGTACGATTACAAAACAGTTGAACTAATTGTCCCTTTTTCTCCAGGCGGTGGGACAGATACCTGGGCGCGCGCGCTTGCCCCCTTTCTACAAGAACATCTAGGCCGCACAGCACAGGTCCAAGTGGTTAATAATGCTGGTGATTCTGGAGTCGCTGGCACCAATGCGTTTTTCTACGATCACGATCAATACACCATCCTTGTCTCAAGTGGCTCCATCTTCTTTGCTGATTTATTGGGGGAAAGCTCAGTAGACTATGATTTTAATGAATTAATCGCCATCTTGGGATCGCCTGTAGGGGGGATTGTCTTTGTCGCGCCTACACTTGGCATCAACACAGTGACCGAGCTTTGCACAACCAAGCAACCATTGCACTATGCAGGCGTGTCGGCCTCTGGGCTAGACATTGTCTCCTTGCTGGCGTTTGAATTGCTGGGATTAGAGGTTGAGACGACATTTGGCTATGATGGCAAAGGGGCCTCACGCGTGGCCTTTGAGCAAGGCATCACCAACATCGAATACCAGACCACACCGGGGTATCTTGCCAATGCAGAGCGGCTTCTCGACGCCAACGCTATCATCCCACTCTTTGCCTTTGGCCTGCTTAACAACCAAGGCGAAGTTGTGCGTGACCCCGCCTTTCCGGACCTGCCAACGGTCAAAGATGTCTATACACAGTGTTTTGGCGAAGAGCCAACGGGCATCGCGTGGAATGTGTACAAAGCCACACTCGCCGCGGGGTTGACCATCCAAAAGGTGATGTGGGTGCATGGCGATACCCCTGCCGAGGCCATCACAGCACTGCGCCAAGCGGCACAGGCAGCGGTTGATGACCCCAAGTTTACCGAGTCTGCACAAAACTTGATTGGCAACTATGATTTTTTTGTCGGGCATGAAGCGCAAGTAACCTTTGCGGCGGCATCGAGTTTATCGCCGGAATCCATCATTTGGCTAAAATCATTATTGAAAGAGAAGTATGGGGCGGATTTTTGAGTTGTCTTATGTTGTGCTTGAATAGGAAAGTATATACCAGTATCACAGATTGGTTATCTGTGACGCAGGTAGCCAACCTGCGATACTATTATTTGTGCTTGAATAGGAAGGTATAAACCTGTATCATAAGTTGGTTATCTGTGACGCAGGTAGCCAACTTGTGATACCCACCTTTGTCGTGTTTGAAAAATATGAAAGAAAGGTAACTATGCAAATTGCAATCGTACTCTATCAGGGCATGACCGCGCTTGATGCCATCGGTCCTTATGAAGTTCTGCGGCTCATCCCCGATGCCGAAGTTCGTTTTGTTAGCCATGAACCCGGCCCCATCACCGTCGATAGCGGTGTTTTGGTGCTGGGTGCAACCCACAGCTATGATGAGACGCCTGCACCGGACCTCATTCTTGTGCCGGGGTCATCGGCGGATACGACCACGATGATGGCGGATGGCAAGGTGTTGGCGTGGCTGCGACAGGCACATGAAACCAGCCAGATGACGCTTTCGGTCTGTTCCGGCTCGTTGATTCTGGCAGCAGCAGGTATTCTCAAGGGACATCCGGCAACAACGCATTGGTTGGCACAGCGTGGATTGGCGGCCTTTGGTGCGGAAGCGAAACGGGATGAGCGCATTGTCAGGTCGGGCAAAATCATGACAGCAGCGGGTGTCTCGGCAGGCATTGATCTTGCGCTGTCAGTTGTGGAAGAGTTGTATGGGCGTGAACGTGCCGAGATTATCCAGTTGCTGATTGAGTATGACCCACAGCCACCAGTGGACGCTGGGCATCCCAGTAAGGCGTCGAAAGTGGTCTATGATGTGGCAAAAAAGGAGATGCTGGCCTCTGCCAAGAATCCACGTGACGTGATTTCTGTACCAATTATTTTGTGGCGAGCGGCGATTGACCAGGTGCGGGGTCGTTTGGAAAAACGTCGGTAACGGTAGGGTAACTCAACGCGACCTGTCAAACAATGACGCAATATACCCAATCCGATCTACAATATCGGCAACATTCTTGACTGGATAGTTGTCGATATCAACCGATACAACAGAGTCTTCTAAGAGGAGAAACTCCCATAGATCACCATCGGTGACAATGCCATAGACCTTCTCCTGCTGGAAAACCTGCAAAGTTGTATACATCTCGGCCAAACACTGACCAAATCCATCGGAGAGGCTGCTGCGCTTTACCTCAACCACAGAAATAATGGGTGTATCAAAATCAATAGCATCTAGACTTAACGCGCCATCATACGAGCCGCTCAGTGGGTGTGGTAAATCAAGTGGGATGTTTTTCTGGAGCGAGACGGGTGGTTCCAAAAAAACACCAAGGTCATAGATATCACCTGCTTGCCACAAAACGCGTGAGACAATTAAACCGCCTCGTGTTGCTTCATTATCATATTTCGAGAAGCGTAACCGTGATGAAATTTTGGTGATATCCCGCTGTAGATTGGCATAGGTTTCACCACTTGGGGTAAATCCTTCAAATAAATTCGCATCATGTTTGATCTCTACCTGAAACATCCTACGCAGTTCGGTTGCTGTATATTTTCGGTAATCGCTGAAGGCCATTTAAATCCCCCCTTGGCAAATTGCGAAATAGACACAAAATACATGAAGCTATTGTACCCGAAGAATGTTGTACGACCAAATGTTTGCATTTTTATTGAGACATAATCACTTTAGGTTGACTGGCTTGGCGTCTCACCAATTCACCCAATGGTATCGACGCTGGCAATTCTTCATGCACGCGTTTTGCATCAGCAGCAGCCACAACCAAAACCATACCAATCCCCATATTGAGAACACGGAACGACTCATCCCGTGACATGCCACTCCTCTCGACCAACCCTTGGAACAGCAGCGGAATCTGAGCATCAGCATAGGTTAGTTGCGCAGCGAGGTGGTCGGGTAAGGCACGAGGTAGGTTGTCGAGTAAACCGCCACCTGTGATGTGTGCCAGTGCTTTGATGTGGATATTCGCTGCTTGGAGTTGATTGACTTCATTGACATAACATCGGTGAGGTGCAAGCAGTGCATCAGCCAATGTGATTTCGTCTTCAAGAATGACGTTGAGGTCTAAATCGTGTTCTACGATCACTTTGCGAATTAGCGAGTATCCGTTGGTGTGGGGGCCACTGCTGGGCAGACCAATCACATGGTCGCCCGCTTGCATGGCATTGAAATCGGGGAGCAGTGACTTCTGGTCGAGCAACCCCACAACGGTTCCTACCAAGTCATAAGCCCCCTCGACATACGTGCCGGGCATCTCGGCCAATTCACCGCCAATAAGCGCACAGCCTGCCGCCTGACATGCCTCGGCCACACCGATGATAATCTCAGACACCGCCTCTGGTTCTATACTAGAGGTTGCCAGATAATCCAGAAAAAAGAGGGGGCGTGCATTTTGTACCAAAATATCGTTGACACAGTGATTGACAATATCATGACCAATGCTGCGATATCGCCCCAACGACACAGCCAGCTCAACCTTGGTCCCCACGCTATCGGTTGAGGCCACCAAGACAGGCTGGTCAGGCAGGTTGCGCAACGCAAACAGCCCTCCAAAGCTACCAATATCAGTCAATACATCGGGGCCATGGGTCGCCCGAATTGCCTCTTTGGATCGATCAATTGCATTGTGTGCGGCGTCGATATCCACGCCTGCTTGTTTGTAGATGCTCATAGAGAGTTGACAGTTGATAGTTGATAGTTGAAAGTGAAGAAGCGCGCAACTATCCACTTTCAACTATCAACTATCAACTCTTCCCAATATCCTTCCGATAGATTGCGTTGTGAAAGTTGATTTGGTCTACGCCATGATAGGCTGTTTTGAGTGCATCGGATAGCTCATCAGCGATAGCGGTGACAGCAAGGACGCGACCACCATCGGTGATGAGCTTACCGTCATCCAGTTTTGTGCCAGCCTGGAAGACACTGCAGTTGGTAGACTCGGCTTGATCAATGCCTGTAATCTCGTAGCCTTTGGTGTAGCTGGCCGGGTAGCCGCCGGACGCCATGATGACGGTGGCACTGGCTTGGTTTTGCCATTGGATGTGCAAATCGCCCAGTCCCCCATCAATACAGGCGTTGATGACATCGACCAAATCGGTTTCCAGCAGCGGCAGCACCACCTGTGCCTCTGGGTCGCCCAAGCGACAGTTGAATTCTAGCAGTTGGGGACCATCAGCGGTCAGCATCAGCCCCGCATAGAGGACACCAACATAGGGATGCCCTTCCGCAGTCATGCCATCCAACGTGGGTCGCAGAATTGCTTGTTCAACCTGTTGGAGCAGTTCCGGTGTTGCCAGCGGTGCAGGAACAATGGCACCCATACCGCCCGTATTGGGACCTTGGTCATCCTCCAACAACCGTTTATGGTCCTGCGCAACAGGCATCACATGAAAATCTGTGCCATCACAAAAAGCCAGCACCGACATTTCCGGTCCATCGAGTCGCTCTTCAATCAGCACGGTCTCACCCGCATCACCAAAGGCACGCGCAATCATGATTGTGTTGAGAACATCAATTCCTTCAGCAAGCGAATCGGGCAGCAGAACACCTTTCCCCGCCGCCAATCCGCTGGCCTTAATCACAGGTAGTTTGTCGAGTGAGGCAAGATAATCGACTGCAGACTGATGGTCATCAAAAATTTCAGCCTGTCCAGTCGGTAAATTATGCCGGACCATAAATGCTTTGGAAAATGCCTTTGACCCCTCCAACTGTGCCGCTGGTCCGGTCGGGCCAAAAATACGCAAGCCCGCTGCTTGAAATCGTTCGACAATCCCTGCCACAAGCGGTGCTTCGGGACCGACAACAGTTAGGTCAATCTCATGTCCCTGTGCAAACATAACCAACTCATCAAGGGCATCCACCTTGATGGCAACATTTTGGCTCTTGGCAAGATTGGCTGTGCCACCATTGCCGGGTGCAATAAAAAGTTTTTCGACTTGTGGTGAGCGGCTTAATGCCCACGCTAATGCATGTTCACGTCCACCAGAGCCGATGAGTAACACATTCATTACTTAGTTCTCCCAAATCTCGGTTGTCGTCTGTGTTTGCTGCAAATCAAGGAGTGGGATGTTTACAAAAGGATAGGTTCCCGTAAAACAAGCGTTACAATATCCGCCGTGATCGCATCCATTCTGTAGACCGACTCCGTTTTGTTGTATGTTAGGTTCATCCGTAGTGGATGATTTCCTTAACATCTGCATCATTCCCGGAATGGTCAAATAGGCCAATGAATCCGCTCCAATGTGTTCACAGATTTCATCCACATTTTTATGGGCAGCGATGAGTTCATCTTGGCTTGCCATGTCAACACCCATAAAACAGGGATATTTAATCGGTGGGCAGGACACACGGACATGCACTTCACTCGCCCCTGCACGACGCAGCAAATCAACCAGTGGGCCAGAGGTATTGCCGCGCACAATCGAATCATCAACCACGACGACCCGTTTGCCCTCCAAAATATCGGGCAAGGGGTTATACTTCATAGCAACACCAACCTTGCGCAATTCATCGGTGGGTTGGATGAAGGTGCGCCCGATATAGCGGCTTTTGATCATGCCCTCGCTAAACGGAATTCCGCTTTCCTGTGCATAACCAATGGCATGGGGCGTCCCCGAGTCTGGTACGGCAATCACGATATCGGCCTCGGCAGGAGCCTCACGCGCCAACTGTCGTCCCAATTCTTGGCGTGTTTTGTGGACCAAGCGATTGTCCAACACACTGTCGGGGCGGGCAAAGTAAATCTCTTCAAAGGTACAAAAGGCGCGTTGACGAGGCATGGCTGCCTGTACAATTTCATAGCCCTCTTTGTCCAGCCGCACAACCTCGCCGGGCTGAATCTCATGCACGGTTTCCGCACCGATGGTGGCAAAGGCACAGCTTTCAGAAGCCAACGCATAGCCGCCGTCATCGAGCTTACCCAACACCAGTGGCCGCAGACCCCAAGGGTCACGTACCCCATAGATGGCATCTTTGGTTAAAATGGTCAGCGTGTATGCGCCCTCAACTTTTGCCATCAGGATACGGATGCGCGTCATCCAATCCGTGCTACCCGCCCCAACCATGATGTGCATCAATACTTCGGTGTCGCTCGAGGTGTGTAGCCCGATGCCCCGTTCCAGTAACTCGCGCCGTAGCTGTGGTGAGTTGACCAAGTTTCCATTGTGCGCAATCGCCAGCGGACCATCAATTGTCTCCACAATATAGGGCTGGGTGTTACGAAGCACCGAGGTTCCCGTTGTCGAGTAGCGTGTGTGACCGATGCCAATGGGACCGCGCAGGTGAGATAGATTTTCCTCATTAAAGACCTGTGAAACCAGTCCCATGCCCTTATGTACATGCGCGATAGAGCCATCACAGGTGACAATACCCGCCGCTTCCTGTCCTCGGTGCTGGAGGGCATAGAGCGCAAAAAAGGTCAACGGTGCTGCGTCTCGCCCTTGCGAGTAGATGCCAAAGACGCCGCATTCTTCGTGTAAGGTGTCGTCTTGAACCATACGTTGTTTTTGTTCCTTTAATGACTCTGCTGCAAAAAGGTCAAAAT
>JBCCFC010000524.1:0-8924 GCA_039029935.1 Chloroflexota bacterium | reverse complement strand
TTCTAATTCAATAAACTCGGACCAATGATAGCCAAAATATATCTCATCTTGTTCTAACTTCGTTGTCACTATCTCAACAATTGATTTTGTTACAGGGGCAATATTAATATGTTTAGACTTAAGTGTATATGGTCGATTAGATAAGCTATATCCGAAAACACTGCGCTCAAAAAATTGGTCAAATTTGGCCAGCTGTGGGCCTAGCCGTTCGAGAAAGGGTTCAATAAAAACTGCCACGAGTTGTATAGAATCTGTCGCTGTGCGTTCGGTTTGATGGCTATTTTTCCCCAACAATTGCTGTCGTAGTAACCCAATTTGCTTATCTAAGTCATCAGATGTCTCTAACGATTCTCCCTGTGCAGCACGCAAATATAATGACAAAAATTCAAGTTCTTGCTCCGCAATAAAGAGCATAAACGGCTCTATATCACCAGCATCAGCCTGCGACAATGCCAGAAGATAGGATGACCGTTGTTCATCTTTGATGACCAATGGCACATAACCAAACTGCATCAAGATTAAATTCATCAGCAAACGCGCCATACGCCCATTGCCGTCGTCAAAGGGATGGATTGCGGCAAAACGGTAATGAAACAGCCCGGCAATCAGAACTGGATGTAGTTCTGGTTGCACCAACTGTTGTTGATACCACTGCATCAAATCACCCATCTGCGCTGGCGTTTCTTCGGGGGAGGCATATAGGTGAAGCTCACCTGTCACAGAGCGCACATGATTAGGCAGTGATTTATATTGGCCGAGTCGGACCTGACGTTTGGTTGGTTGACCATTGGGTGTTATCGCAGGGATGTCGTAGGGTTCAACCAACAAGATACGATGCAGTTCCCGTACATCGGCTTCGCTAAAGGTGTGTTCTGCCTTGACGACATCCTCAATGTATTCAATCGCTTCTCGATGTCCCTTAATATCCAAATAATCTTTGAAGGGTTTGCCGCGCGCGGTCACACCATGATAAAGAAACGCGCGTGTTTCCCCCAATGTCAATGTGTTTCCCTCTAGCGCATTGGAGTGATAATTCCACTCTAAATTGAGCTTGGAACGCCATCGCTGCTCATTTTCAAAGGAGAGGGGACGTAGTTTGTCTAACTCTCTTTTCTGTTCGTCAATTTGCTCAATGATCTCTGACAATTCAGATACGGATTGCGCCATCTGCTTTGTGTCAAATACCATAGACACCTCGCGCTTTGAACATTACACAACCAACACCGCATTCGCCTCAACCTCTGCCCAATCAGGATGCGGCTCGATGCCCGGCGTATCCGGCGCAGTCACATAGCCATCAATGACGCTCAACGGTCCCAAGTTACGCAATCCTTTGATCTGCGGTTCGTCAATCACCAACTGCTCATAATAGTCATTGTTGGGGATAGCAGCACAGAGATGCAGGTTGGCATAACCCATACCATGTACTTGACAACGCATTCCATGTGCTTCAGAGAGATGGGCAATCTTGAGCGCGCCTGTGACACCGCCCTTGAAACCAACATTGGTGCGTGTCATGTCCAGTGCGCGACATTGAATCCACGTTGCCATGTTCCAGTGAACACCATCGCTGGTTTCAGCCGCCAATACAGGAATATCCAAACTGCGTGCCAACTCGCTATAGCTGGGCAGGTCAAACTCACGCATAGGCTCCTCGTACCAGAGGAAATTGCACTCTTCCAGTACACGGCCAAACCAGAGTGAAGTTACATAGTCCCACCCTGCCGAGCCATCAAACATGAGGTCAGCATCATCTCCCGTCCACTTGCGCAGGTTACGGCAGAGCTTCGCATCCTCCTTGGCATCACCCCATGCATGAAGCTTGAAGGCAAAAAAGCCCTCGTCCATGCTCATCTTGATGTAGCGTTCATACTCATCCATCGTGTCCCATGTCACCGTCGAAGCGTAGGCGGGTACACGCTGCTCATAGCCACCCAGCAGTTGATAGAGCGGCATGTTGGTCTTCTGTGATTTGATGTCCCAGCAAGCCACGTCAATCAGACCCAAAACATGTGCTTGGAACTCCTCAATGCGGTCTAGTTCCCATGTCTCGTGCCAAATCTTTTCTGTCATCAGCGGGTTCAGTCCCACAAGATGCTTGAAGCGGCGGTTGACCACATCGGCCACCGCATAGCCGCGTCCACTGTGCGCGACACCGACAATGCCCTCATCGGTTTCGACTTTGACAATCGCGCTGTAGGTCGGTTGCCCGGCCAGTGTACCGTCATTCCCGCCCATTAAGCCTGTGCGCCAGCGAAAGCTGGGTGCTTTGCCGATGCCTTCGAGTACGTAACATTTGATATCTGTGATTTTCATATTTTTTTCCTTTTGAATGGTTGAAAAGTTGAAGGGTCGAAGGGTCGAAGGGTTGATGGGCTGAAAAGTTTACAAACGCACTTAAAGTGCTAATGCTCGAAATAGAGAAATCGCGCCTGGGCTGTTCTGGGCGTGGTGGAGATTCACAGCAGCCCTTGCAAACATCCACTGACGAACTCGTTCATAATCCACATCGAGTAAGTCTGTAAATCGACGAATCGTTCCCTTCACATCCTGAAGCAGCCTGTCCGTACAATTAAAGAGGTGCTGAGTTGCATCATAGGCCGCATCCCCGATAAATGGCTTTGGATCGATCATCAACCATATTTTGCGTTGCGCTTGCAGCACATTGCCCGCATGTAAATCAGTTGATAACAGAACCTCCTCAGATGCCGTGTGTGGCAATTCTTGAAAGAGCTGAAGACCTTCACGGATAATCCCCTCGTCGGGTCCTGATTGGACATTCGCCAGTGCCTCGCTACTCCAATACGCAGTCATCTCTGACAATGGACGAAATGGATGGGGCGTTGGTGGTGTCCGCCACAGCCGTCGCAGGATTTGGGCAATCACGACATCTTGCTCTGGTTCCGGCAATGTACACAAGACCATTCCGGGGACACAACGCTCCAAAAGCATTGCGTTTAACTCGATGTCAGCCTCTAGCAGCCACACAGTTGGGTCGCCATCCCAGAAGCGCAGACCTTGAATCTCATGTTCAGCCTCCATATGTGGCAAACCTAGTTTTAGCACGGCGGATGTCCCATCGGCTCGCATGACGGGTGCAACCCAAGAAGCACTTACTTCATCGCCATCGAACGGCTCACCGAGTGTCAGTGCCCAGCGTTCTGTCAGTTCGTGAAGGACTGTAGGCAGGCGTTCAAGCCATGCTGTGTTTTCTGGTGTTGCGCGGCAGTTCTCTACCAATCGCTTTGGAATCGTTAGTGTCATAATTACGGCTCATCACATCACTTTCTGCACCGTCAACCATTGACGTTCCCCATTAGCAGCCTCAATTGCAGCCCCCGAACCCAGCACCACGACCTGCCCGGCATCACGTACCTGCCCCAGCACATCGGCAAAGGCGTTGAAGTCCGCCGCTGTCGTGGATAGCACTTGCTCACGCTGTAATTGACGCTCGTCATCGCTAGATTGTTGCAGATGCCAGATCATGGACACATAGCCTTTGGCATCGGGCAGTCGGTAGGTATCAATTTTGCCGATGACACCAATAATACTCTTGGTCAGCTCGTCATGACTGAGGTCCAGATTGCGCAGGAAGGTGGCAGCTTCGTCGTAGGCGTTAAGCGTGTTGAGCAGATTGGGGTCACGGTAGGAGGTAAAGGTGTAGACGCCTGTGCGACGGCTGAAATTGCAATAGCAGCCATAAGCCCCCCCCTGCGCACGCACTTTTTCCCAGAGGTAGGCATTGCGTACAAAGTTGTTGATGACATTGACCGAGCCGTGTGCTTCGTAGCCCAGAGCGTAGAGGTTTGCACCTTTGCCAACGTAGTTCACTTGGGCGGGAATGGTTAACCCTTCGTTCATTGGCATAAACTGCGACATCCACGTGTTGTGTAACGACTGCGAGGTGGGTGTTTCGGGCATGGCGTGGATGAAGCCTGTAATTTCCGACTCTACTTGGGCCCAGCCAGCAGCATCCACCGTGACATTGCAGACCAATCCATCACGGCTAATGAGCGCAGTGCGGATGGTATCCAATTTTGCCAGTACACTGGGCCAGTCTTTGTCTATCTCGCTAGCCAGTTGACGTAGAAAGAAGAGGTATTCAACGCCATATAGTTCCTCATCGAGCCAGCCCATCTCGGTGAAGTAGGCGTTGAGGCGTGTTGACACGACGCCATGTCCTCTGGGGATAAGTGCAGATTCGGCTCTGGCTTTGGCTTGCAGAACTAGCTGACGGAATCGTTCTGAATTGTCCAGATTCACCGTGAGCAGAATATCGCGCAGAATATCGAGTAGCTCGGTGGTCTGCGCCAACGTTGACTTGCCACGCACAATAAACCAAGCGTTGGTGTTAGGCAGTGTCGATGGTGCATCCTCTGGATTGGCTGACGTATGGAGAGCGGTCCAAATGCCCCCCGTCTTGCGACCAATCCGTTGTGAGAGCGTTACAAAGTCTTCCGTCGCTGTCCCCATCTGCGTCAGGGCAGTGCCAAAAAGTCGTATATAGGGCAAGAGGTCCGAAGATAGACGATGCAAATTGAATGCGATGTCCAGATAGACAACGCCATTGGTGGCGAGATCATGCAACAGAATTTGGCTAGTAGATGCTCCTGTCACAGGCAACACTTCAATCGGAATCGGCTTGTTGGTCTTGGGCAAATCACTAAGCGAGAGACGGGGCAAGGTCGCCAACAACTCCGGCGAGTCGGGGGTTTCTTGCAGCGTCTTGAGTGCCTCCGTGTTCTCGATGATGGCCTGCAACTGCTCCGTATCCATCTCGGCCTGTATTTTGGCGAGCTTTGCCTTCTCCTCTGCCTCGTTGCGTTGATGGAGTGCAGGGTCTGGCTCCAATACGACTGATGCACGATGTGTGTTGTCGAGCAAATTCGTCCGAAGTAGGTCTTGTAAATAAGTTGGATTGCTTGCCAAAAGCGACTTGATCTCGGCCAGTGGTGCATCATAGGTGAGGCTGCTGAATGGGTCACGATCATAGAGCCATGTGTTAAAGCTGCGGATCATCAACGAGAGACCGCGTGGGGCAGAGCCTGTGTTGTTTTCACGCATTGCAAATTCGATGGAATTGACCGCAGCCTCGACCATCTCATCGGGGAATCCCTCCTCGGCCAGTTGTTCCAAGGTGTTGAGTGCCAACATTTCAACTTTGCCCGTCTCATCTGGATGCACCCCCTTCATACCCACCGAAAAGACCATCTGACGCAGTCCCGAATAGAGGCCACCCGATAGCACATCTTCGCCCAAGCCAGAGTCGAGCAGCGTTTTGCGTAGGGGAGCCGCCTGTGTACCCAGCAGGATGCGGGAGAGGATGCGTAATCCCATCAACTTGGTTGGGTCATCATTTTCGCTCAACATCCAGTTAATATCCACATAGGCTTTGGGCGCATCACTATCCGTTTGACTATCAACACCATACTGAAAACAGACTTGACGTGGCTCTGCAAATGGACTCTGCAATGGAATCGAAGAGTCCACCGTGATGGCATCAAACTCACACAGGTAGACATCCAACAACCGTAGCCGCTCCATTGGGTCATCATCACCATAAAAATAGAGATAGGCATTGGAGGGGTGATAATAGGTTTCGTGAAAGTGTTTGAACTGCTCATAGCTGAGGTCGGGGATGATTTTGGGGTTGCCGCCTGAATCGACACCATAGGTATTATCAGGGAAGATTGCCTGTTGTGTATAGCGTGCGAGGACGTTATCCGGTGAAGAGTAGGCTCCCTTCATCTCGTTATAGACCACACCGCGATAGTTTAGCTGTGCGTCAAGGCTATCAAGCTCATAATGCCAGCCCTCCTGTTGCAGATGATGTGGCTGAATAAGCGGGTGAAAAACGGCGTCGAGATAGACATCAATCAGGTTATAAAAATCCTGGAGATTCTGGCTTGCGAGTGGATAGACCGTTTTGTCTGAATAGGTCATGGCGTTGACAAAGGTTTTGAGTGAGCCTTTGACCAGCTCGACAAATGGTTCTTTGAGCGGATATTTGCGTGAGCCACAGAGAACTGAGTGCTCCATAATATGTGGCAACCCTGTTGAGTCACTGGGTGGCGTGCGGAACGTTGCCCCAAATACTTTATTTTCATCATCATTTTGCAGCGAGAGCAACGACGCTCCACTTTTGACATGACGATAGAGTTGACCTTTGGTATTTAACTCCAGAATCGTCTGTTCGTCCACAAGCTCAAAACCGTGTATGAGGGTCATGAGTTGGTTCCTTTCAATAGTATACTAAAATCTATATAAATCAAGGTTGCATAATCATCTGCTCTTGGTGTACTATGCAACCATGTTAAATCAAACAAAAGTACGTACTGCCTTTACCCAGAAACGAGATGATTTCCACTCGTTTCGTGAGGAACAGTACAGACAGAATCTTACCATAGAACAACGTTTAACAGAATTTCTCAGGATGGATGCGAACAACATTGCACAGCGGCTGGCGTTGCTAGATGTTCGCTTCTCTGGGGCCATCCCGACGGTTGAATTTGACCGTGCCCATCAACTCTGTATGCCATTTGAAAGCCATGTGTGGCACAATCACCAGCATGCGCGGGCATGGGCCATGTCTATCTTGCAAAACAGCCCCGTGCTAGCCGTGGATGGTAGCCAAATTATGTCCTCTCTCGATTTTTCGTTGCCTGTGGGGGCTGTGCAAATTGGCTGGTTTTTCAACCCCCATCAAGCAGGCACCCAATACATCAAGGATGTGCGCTTTGAGTTGATTTCGCCCAAAGAACTTCAAGAGGCGGGTGAGGAAGATGCGCCGTTGGGGGCCATTGCCAGCGATGGTGATTTCTCAAACTGGTTGATTCAACAACGGCGGTTTGTCGGTGAATGTGAACAAATTTGTACGTTTATGCAAACGTATAAGACCGAACATCCAGCCGAAGCCCTCACCAGCTTTTTTGACGGCACGTTTGTGATCAGCTTTGCTGGGCAGTTGCGCCAACCTCGCGCCCGACCCTATCTCAACGCCATGAGTCGTCTGCTGTATACATCCAAAGAGACACAATGCCCTGTGATTGGCTTTGTCGATAATTCACAGAGCCACGATTTGGTCAAGTTGATCAATCTGGTTACAGACCCTATAAGTACTACTAGCACCAATTCAGACACCGCACCCCATTTGATTTCTGTAAGTGATGCCGCTGTTGCCGCTCGCTATTTGCCCAACTGGGGGGACCGGACTCCCTTTTTTATCTGTGATCGCGATGATCAACTCAGCCGTGATAATTTCGTTGATTTCTACAACGATGTCATCTTCTGCTATATGCGCCTCGCCAGTGACAGGTCCCCTGCTCGTATCGAATTCCCTCGCTGGACGCTGGATGCGGGGTTGGCAGAAGCGGTCATTAACATCATACGCGCCGAATGCATTGTTGGCACAGGCTACCCCTATGCCATCGAAACCGCTGATGCCCTCGCTGTGCTTACCCAACAGGACAGGCAACGCTTCTACGCCATGCTACAACAGTTCGTTGAGCAGGATGGCATGCAGTTGACGATGGCGCGAAAGGCGCGGAGTAAACGGACGAGGAGATAGAGTGATTAGTGATTAGTGATTAGTGATTAGTGATTAGTGAACAATCAACTCTTCAACTCTTCAACTCTTCAACTCTTCAACTTTTATACAAAGGAATACATGGAATGTCAGAAAATACGCTCCATTTCGATGCATTGGTCATTGATGGACATTGTGATAGCATTGGCGATCAGCTGGATAAGAAGCGGTCATTGGCGGAGGAGAGTGAGAAGGGGCATCTTGATTTGCCTCGCATGAAAAAAGCAGGGATCGATGTCCAGTTTTTTGCCTGCTTCCCGCCGCCAGCCTATCAACGACATGGGGCTACGTCTCATGCGATGGCACGGTTGGATCAACTACATTTGTTGGCTGAAACCCAACCAGACTTTACCATCGTGCGTAAGGCTGATGACATCCGACAGGCCAAGGCAACGGGTAAAATTGGGTGTATTGCGGGGTTAGAAGGGGCCGAGGCATTGGATGCTAGCATTGGGGTTTTGCGTCAATTCTATCGGCTGGGTATCCGCAACATGGGGATGTCGTGGAATCATCGCAACGCTGCCTGTGACGGTGTGGCAGAGGGGCGTACCGCTGGTGGATTGACCGAATTTGGTGTCAAAGTTGTTGAGACCTGTAATGAGCTGGGGATACTCATTGATGTGAGTCATCTTGCGCCCGCTGGGGTCAAAGATATTCTCGAAATCAGCCAACATCCAATTTTGGCGACACACAGTAACGCCAACACACTCTGTGAGCATCCGCGCAACTTGACCGATGAGCAGATGACGGCGATTGCGGATAAGGGCGGTGTTGTCGGTGTCACCTTTGTCAACTTCTTTCTCAACCGTGCCGAGCCAAAAACGACACGACTAGAGAATGTCATTCAACACATCGAGTATATGCTGAACCATATCGGCCCGGACCATGTTGCTATCGGTAGTGACTTTGATGGCTGTATCCCGCCCGAAGATTTAAGCTCTGTGCTGGATTACCCCAAGATTACACAGCGGCTGCAAGAAAACGGACACAGCGAGGCCACCATTCGCAAGGTATTGGGTGAAAACTTTTTACGGGTGTTTGGACAGGTTTGTGGGTGAAAGTAGGTAGGTCGGTAGGTCAGCAAATCGGTAGCTCGGTACAGCGTCACGGATCTACTGATTTACAGACCTACCGACCTACCGATTACGCGACTAACCAAGAAGCGGTGGGTTTTTAGATGCAGAGATTTTGATGATTGTACAGGAATTGTTCATGGTCTATAAAGGTTTACACCCTTATAACTATAGCCAGTTCAGTTTGAAACCAAGAATTTTCAAAACCGAATTTACAGTGGTAGATGCCTACGAAAAATTCCGGTTTTCAAACCGTTTTTGCTATA
>JBCCFC010000523.1:0-8928 GCA_039029935.1 Chloroflexota bacterium | reverse complement strand
CCGACATACTGACCACCGACCTACCGACCTACTGACCTACCAAGAACGACCATCATGAATCACGAATCATTCAAACCCAAACCGGGAACGGGCATCTTTTACACCTTTATGTTTATCGTGGGGGTTGCCTTTTTATTGATGCTCCCCATTCAGACCGAGCAGGGACCGCCAGGGCAAGGGTGGTGGACACAGCCCGTTTTGATGCCTGCAATCAGCCTCTGGTTGGTCGCCTTGCCTGCAACCTATCTTTTTTTCCGATATGTGCAAAAGCTACGCGCCAACAAAGCGTTACAGCCAAGCCAGAACGATGTGCGCGCTGAACTTATCCAGTGGATTCGACCACTCGAATTTTTTATCTATTATATTCTGTATATCTGGCTATTGGGCATTGTTGGTTATTTTCTATCCAGCCTTATTTTTATCATCATCCTCTCCCTCCGCGTCGGCTTGCGTAGCCCGCGCTGGATGCTGGCCTCAGTACTCTTTGCCTTTGCGCTGGTGGCAATGTTCCGCTGGTCGCTGGAAGTGTGGATTCCGCCCGCCCAACTCTATGATCTCTTTCCCAAAGATATCCGTATATTCTTGATGAGAAATTTTTAACCCCCTCCTAACCTCCCCCAGATTGGGGGAGGAACTGTATCTTCACCTAGCAAGGAGAGAAACTGTTCCCTCCCTTAACAGGGGAGGGTTAGGGAGGGGTTTCAGAAGGGAAATCATAGATGGAATATGTACTTGCAGGCTTAGAGCAACTGCTGCAATTTCAGGTGCTGGCCGCGCTTTTCACGGGAGCCATCGTTGGCGTCATCATCGGGGCAATCCCTGGTGTAGGCCCAGCCGTTGCCATCGCCATTTTGCTGCCCGTCACCTTCTCACTGGAGCCGTTGACCGGGCTGACGCTGTTACTGGGTATTTACGCAGCCTCGATGTATGGCGGTGCGATCCCGTCAATTTTGATTAACACGCCAGGCACAGTCGTCAATGTGCTGACTACCTATGACGGATATCCACTCACACGGCGAGGTGAAGGGCGCAGAGCCTTGACATTAGCCTACACATCGTCATTTGTCGGCGGTGTCTTTAGTGTCATTGTGTTGATGATTCTGGCACTCCCCTTGGCAAACTTTGCCAAACGATTTGGCTCGGCAGAGTTTGCGATGGCAACACTTTTTGCGATGGTAGTGGTTGTTGTGGCGCACCGTGACAAAGCCATCCCCGCTGCCATGACGCTAGGGCTAGGACTATTTTTTGCCACCATCGGCATGGAGCGCGCCTTCACCACACAGCGCTTCACCTTTGATCAACCTTGGTTGCTCAGTGGCATTCCGCTGATCCCAATGGTCTTGGGGCTATTTGCCATGTCGCAGGGACTGACACTGCTGATAGATAAACATGATAAAACAGTGATGCCAAAATTAGTTGGCGGGGTGTTTCAAGGTGTGCGCGAGGCATTTAGTTACCCACGTACACTCTTCTCGTCCGCCGGATTTGGTGTCTTTATGGGCATACTTCCCGGCGTCGGTGAATTCATGGCACAGTTTTTCAGTTACTCACTAGCGCAGCGCATCTCCAAAAATCCAGAGAAGTTTGGTGACGGCGCACCAGAAGGCATCATCGCATCTGAAGCTGCCAACAACTCAGTTCCAGCAGCGGCGTTGATCCCACTGTTGGCATTAGGCATTCCAGGTGAAGCACTGACAGCCATGATGTTGTCGGTCTTCTATGTCCATAACGTGGTGCCCGGACCAGAGTTATTTGCAAGTCGCCCTGATTTTATCATGGGGCTATTCCTAAGCCTGCTAATCACCAACTTTGTGATCCTTGGCTTCCTGCTGTTGACCACACGTTGGCTGGTCAAAATCACTGTCGTTGATCCACGCTTTATGGGCGTCATCGTTCTCACGCTCAGTCTCATTGGCACATACACGAGCGGCTATAAGCTGACCGACCCGCTACTGGCTCTCTTCTTCGCCTTCTTGGGCTACATCATGAACAGGCTGGATATCCCGTCTGTGCCGATTGTGTTGGGATTGGTCCTTGGGCCAATTTTTGAGGCGAGGTTCCGGCAGGCATTAGGCGGTGCGAACGGTGATATCAGCATTTTCCTTACACGCCCCATTTCAGCATCGCTGTTGGTGATTATGATCGTTGCTGTCGTTGTATTTATTGTACAACAACGTAAACAAGATCAAGCGCGTCAAGAATTAACATAAAATTTAGGCAGTCAGATAGCCAAAAACCACGATTAAATAAGTTATGCGTTTACATAACTGGCAAATCTGGGTAAATACACTGGTCGCTCACAACAATTTGCCAGTCATGTTTGTGTACGTTAATTAGTCGCTGTTCTTGGCTTGTCAGCACTTCAGCATTTCAGCCTGACAAGCTGGCAAGCTAACAAGCTATCAATTGTAGAACGAATACAAAGGAGAAAGATGATGAATTTTATTGATCGAATTGATCCAGCATTGCGCCCTGTTCTCGAAATGATCCCAGCAGATTTGCTTGACTTAAACGATATCCCCGGCACACGCGCCAAGGTTAAGGCCATGTTTAGTATGATGCCCACACCTGTCATCGAAGGGGTCAGCAGCCGGACAGAATATGTGCCTGGTCCATCAGCGGATCGGGGTAGTGGACCAGAGGTGATGGTACGGATTTATGAGCCAAGTGCGCGTCCAGAAAACCTACCTGCTTTGTTGTGGATTCATGGTGGTGGCTATGTGCTTGGGGATGTGGATATGGATGACGCAAAGGCGGCGGAAATGGCCGTGAGTATCAATTGTGTCGTCGTCTCTGTCGAGTACCGTCTTGCGCCAGAGCATCCTTTCCCTGCACCCGTTGAAGATTGCTATGCCGCATTGGTGTGGCTGGCAAACAACGCTGCGGCATTGGGTGTTGATGCGTCACGCATTGCCATTGGCGGTGCGAGTGCAGGTGGTGGGCTAACCGCGGGATTGGCACTTCTTGCACGGGACCGAGGAGAGGTCAATGTCGCGTTTCAACTGCCTATTTACCCCATGATTGATGACCGCTGTATCACACCATCCAGCCATGCGATTACCGACCCACGTGTGTGGAACCGCGAGAGTAATCTGCTGGGATGGCAGGCTTATCTGGGACATGAGCCAGGCAGCGACGATACGTCTCCCTATGCTGCGGCCACACGTGCAACGGACCTATCCGGGCTACCGCCGGCCTACATCCCTGTCGGTGAGATGGACCTATTTTTGGATGAAAATATCGAATATGCACAGCGCTTGATACAGGCGGGTGTCCCGACAGAACTGCACATTTATCAAGGTTCGTTTCATGGATCGGACAGTTTTGCGCCGGATGTAGATAGCTCGAAGCGATTTCTAAGTGGGTGTAAGGATGCGCTGAGACGTGCTTTGCATGGATAGACGGTTGAGAAAGTATTTACGATAAGGAAAAACGATAATAAATGTATTCAACATTTTGTATTAACCTGCATCATACATCTATGCTGGTTGAAGACTTGCAAGAGGCATTCCACCGCTATAAGATTTTATTGGGAATGCATGGTGAACTCTATGATGACCACGCCATCATGCGCTGTATGCACGAGGATTACTGTTTGGTCCTCAAGCCCGCCAATGGACAGCAACCCTATCTCGATTATGTGGCCTATGAGTTGGCAACGGGATTGAGCATTGACGATGCGGCCAAACGCATTGCTGAACGCGGTGAGAAATGCGAAGAGATTGCAGTTCCGCTGCGTGGCACAGGGTTGTTGTTGACTGACCCTGATGGCAACCGCGTCGTGTTGATCGAACGCAAAAAGCCAGAGGATGTGCGCCCGCCTATCATGATTCCGACGACGACGTTGCAAGGCTATCACCCACGCCGACTGGGGCATCTCAATTACTTGACCAGCGATGTCAAGGCCATCCACCAATGGTACACCGAGGTGCTGGATTTCCGCACCACCGACTGGATTGAAGATGTGGCCGTGTGGATGCATATCAACGCCTATCACCATGTCATCGCCTTCCTTGAAAAGGGTGAAAACCACTTCCACCACACCGCCTATGACCTGACTGACTGGGACGAAATCCGCAATGCCCTCGACCACATCGCCAAGCATGGCCGCTATGTGACATGGGGGCCACTGCGACATGGCATGGCACAGAACTTGGCCGTCTACTGGCGCATGTGGGAGGAGAAGCACTTCATCGAGCTTTGTTGTGATATGCAGATTTTAGAGCCAGATCATGAGCCAGTGGTCCATCCAGACAATCCCTATTCGTCGAATACGTGGGGGATTTTGCCACCACGCAGCTATTTCCGCTTTGATGATGAGTCGGTGGCGAAGGAGCGGGCGAGTGCATATTCGTATGTAGAGGTGTAGAGAGGATATTCGGTATGAATCTAATTCTAGCGGTCATGCGGGTTATCATTTTCCCGTTGACCTTATTTATGGCAACGTTGGTCATTCTCTTACTCGCCCTGCTACGATTGCGCACGTCATCCGGTGTCCCTTGGGCCATGTTTGTGCTGCGGAGGGTCTGTCAGTTTATGTTCACCATATTCGGCGTTGACTATATCTGCACACCCGAAGACAAGGCCACGCTAGATGCGCATCAGGGGTTGGTCTTTATCAATCACCTGTCCTATTTGGATACGATGATGCTGCTGGGAACGACACCTGTTCGCTTTCTGAGTACCATTGGGGTCAAGCGTATCCCCTTTATTGGCATGATTGGTGACGCCATTGATACCATCTATGTCAATCGCTATCAGGATGATTCTCGCACCCAAGTGCGTGATGAAATCGCCGAACAACTACGCACCAAGCCCTATCCACCACTGGTACTTTTTCCAGAAGGAGGGGTTGGGGCAGGAGATGAACTGCTCCCCTTTCGTTATGGAGCCTTTGATATCGTGATTGACGGGCAGTTCCCGTGCTTGCTCTGTGTGTTGACCTATGAACCGTTTGAGATTGCCGCCTATTATGAAGCAGACGATAATATACCCAAAGCGGCGTGGCGGCTGGCAACGTTTGGTGGACGGCTCAAGGCCAAATTGACCGTGTTGGGTGAGTTGGACTTAAGCCAAGGGTTGGATCAAGAGGCATTGGCACAGCAGACACAGGCACAGATGCAGGAAGCGTATACGCGGATACGGGGGGAATTACGCTAATGCATATCAGCATTCTCTGGCGGAGGGCTGATCATCCCTTTCTTAAACCAATGTGACCAACGTTCGGGCATAATCCACAATGCATAAAACATGGTCTTGGCCGCTGAACCACTAAGATACCGGAATTTGGGTTTCATGGCGGATAGTGCATGAACAATATCTTTGACAGCATGGGCTGGGTCCTGTGCAATCTGTTCGAGCAAGGAGCCACTGCGGTCAACATAGGCGTCCAGCCATTGGCGTGACCAGTGTTGTTTCCATGCCCCGTCAGGGTCAATGCCGTTCATCTGCTCCCACGTTTTTGTCGTGGAGTCAAAGAAACCCAACGCCAATGGAGTTCGCATAGTAGAAGGATTGACAACCGCGACATCCATGTTCCAGAAAGAGAGTTCAGTGCGCAAGGCATCGGCATAGGCTTCAACCGCAAATTTAGAGGCGTCATAGGGTGCGTTGCCGGGTAGACTAACAATGCCGTCCACACTGCTGACAATGACGACACGTCCTTGTGCGGCTTTGAGGCTGGGGATCAACTGCTGGGTCAGATTGACGATGGCAAAAAAGTTAACTGCCATGATGTCACGATAATTCTCAAGCGGTTGAAACTCGATAAACCCTGCACGGACGATACCCGCGTTGTGGACAATGCCCCATAGGTTGCCATCACACAGTGTGTTGACCTGTGTACAAGTCGTGCGTAGCGCGTCCTCATCGGTGATATCCAAACATGGGGCCAACTTTGCCCCACTATCCATTGCTGCCTGTGTCCCTTCTTCCGTAAAGCAGAGTGCAATGACATTGGCTTCATCTGCAATCAATCGTTCCATAACGCCCTTACCAATACCGGAATCGCACCCTGTGACCACTACCCAGCGGTTGTATAGCGATAATCGGCTGCGTCCGGCAACCACAGCCCAAATGCGTGTGACAATGATTATCAGAATCAGCAGCCATGTGAGCATACCAACTATTTGAATTGCTGAATGAATCACGCTATACTTTCTCCTGTTGTGACTATTTGAAGAACTTGATACTCGTCACGCCCAGTGTAGCCCATATCTGGCGACGAGCCAAACACGATGTCTCTGTGCGAGTAGGAACGCTTTGGCGCGATGAGGCGTTTCTGTGGCAAACACAACCTGATGCTCGTTTTGAGAGCATCTCACAATGGAGAGGCTGGATGAAACAATCCATAACCACTTACTCTGTCCTGCGGATGCCTGTACTCATTTGTCTCGTCATAGCGATTTCAATGACATCCGTTTATGGCTACACACCCAACGATACCCAACAATCCACCATTCCTTCTCATGCCACCATCCCCCCTTACACAGAGCGTACATCGCAAATATCCACACCCAACCCAAAACACATTGCCATTGAAGCAGGACACCACAAAGCCGAGGTCAATTTTTTTGGGGCAGAGTCCTGTCATGAGCATGATGAAGATGGCTATGATATTGGGAAGGTCTATTATGAAGTGGAGAACACGGTCGCTGTTTCGCAGTTAGCGGCGGAGATTCTGCGTTCCTATGGACACACGGTGACTGTGCTTGAGGCCAGACGTACCAATCTTGTCGGGCTGGTGGCTGATGCCTTTATCTCGCTGCACAATGACTATTGTGAGCCAGGTATCTCTGGCTATCAGCTTGCGCGCAAAGAGGGCAAAAATGCCATTTTAAGTGTTGATGGAACCTTCATGTCGGGCATCAAAGAGAATGATGACCCTTCTGACCGCCTTACCATTGCCCTCTGGCATCGTTATGGCGATGTGACTCAACTGCCGCGTATCCACGCTGTGACAGAGAGTTTGACCGACTACTATGCATGGAGTAGAATTGACGAGTCCACCCCAGGGACAATTATTGAAATGGGGCTGTGGTCTGAAGACGAGGATATGTTGCTCAATCAGCGGGGTATCCTCGCGGCAGGAATTGCTGAGGGGATTCTGGACTATTTGGGGCAGTTGGATGCAGACGATGTACGGACACTGGACATTGCCCAAAGCCAGATTGGAACCATTTCACCCGCCAGCGATCAAGATTCCTATTACTTTGATGGCCTTCAAGGGGAGACCGTCACAATTGATATGCGTAGCTTTAGCGGGCATCGTTCTGGGCTAAAAGCTACGTTATCGGTCTATGCACCCAATGGTACACACCTGAATCCGTCCGATTCAGTAGCGGCAACCATTGAAAAGTTGGTTTTGCCTCATACGGGTCGCTATCGTGTGATTGCCAGCAGTTTGTATGGGCAAAGCACTGGGGCATATCAGATTACGCTTACCACCAATAACAACGCCTGCGCGCTTCAATCCACCACTGTGCCTTATGAAAATGTATTGTTTGGACAAAATATCAGCCGCTATCATGCGATGACCTATGCCCCAGATCACTGGAACCATGTCTATCTTGCCCCGTTGAGTGACCCTTGGGCAGATCGCTGTATTCCCCTTGGGACAGTCTATGACCCGCTCCAAAAACGCATTGTTATTTACAAGACCTTTAGCGAGGAACTGAGCCCAATTCCACCAAGTGCGCCGCCGATTTTATCACCAAAATGAGAACGATAATACAGGTTGACAACGTGCGATACAACAAAATAGTAACATAGTTTGCCAACTTGTGAAGCAGCAACCAGTATAACAACCATTATGTTACCAAAGAGGAAATCATAGTATGACCACAAATCAACAGCACCAAAACAGAATTGATGTTCCCAAAATTGTAGACCAAGCGCAAATTGACTTCTATGTCAACAACGGCTACTTGGCTGTCCCTGATTTGGTCAGTATCGATGAGCTAGCCGAACTCAAGGCGGACATCATCAAAGTGGCACGCGGCGAGTATCCCAACGAAACCATTCAGCCCGTTCCTGCCGACCTCAGCGATGAAGAGGTGTTGTCCAACATATTGGCAATCCACCAACCCCACTATGTCAGTCCTGTCATGGAAAAATACTGTCGTCACGCCAAAATCAGCGGGGTGTTGAGTCAGATTACGGGGGCACATCTCGCCCACTGGTCGGGCAATGTCAAATGTATGCAGTCTATGCTCTTTATCAAGCCCCCCGGCTATCAGGGGCAATCATGGCATCAAGACGAAAACTACATTCCCACACGTGACCGCACCCTAATCGGTGCATGGATTGCCATTGACGATGCCTATGTTGAGAATGGCTGTATGTGGGTGATTCCTGAATCACATCAACGCGGCTATCTGTATCCCACCAAGACGCATGAAAACCCAGATGAGTTTGACACCCATGATGATATGGCATTCGGATTTGACGAATCACCCCAAATTCCGGTTGAGGTCAAGGCAGGCAGTGTCGTCTTCTTTAACGGCTACATTCTCCATCAATCACTCAAAAATCGGACCCATTCCAGCTATCGGCGTGTGCTAGTCAACCACTATCTGAGCAGCGAATCTCTGTTGCCGTGGACAAAGACATCCGCAGGGGAGTCTGCTGCACGAGCTGATGACCGTCGCATCATCCCTGTCGCGGGTATTGACCCATATGCATGGAAGGGGTATGAGCAGCCAACCAATACAAGGCTGTATATTCGCAAGGCGACGCGCGAGGCGTAAATTTCGATTATTTAAGGCCATTCCACAAAATAAATTACCCACATATTTGTGGAGTTAGGCATTCTCTATTACACGCAGTAGGCCGAAAAAAGTATGAAATACGGAAAAAATTTTGCAGAGATAGCAAGTGGCGAAATGGCGGCGAATCCAGTGGTACTCACGGTGGTGAGAACGGCTAAAT
>JBCCFC010000522.1:0-8943 GCA_039029935.1 Chloroflexota bacterium | reverse complement strand
GATCAACTGCGCACCATCACCTTTTGGAGCTTGGGCAGTTTGGGCGGGGCGACATGGCGAGCTGTGACGATTGTCAGCCCCTTTGTGCTGCTCACCATCATTCTGCTGCCGCGTTCGGCACGCGCACTCAACGCCTTTTTGGTGGGTGAAGCCGAGGCCGGACATCTGGGTGTGGCGACAGAACGCACCAAGCGCATCCTGATTGCATTGACGGCCTTGGCGGTCGGTGCATCGGTTGCCGTGGCGGGCATCATCGGTTTTGTTGGACTGATTGTGCCCCATCTGGTGCGGCTGATGACGGGGCCAGACCACCGCTATGTCTTGCCCGGTGCGGCCCTGTTGGGGGCGAGTCTGCTCATGGGGGCGGACATCATTGCACGGACGATTGTTGCACCAGCTGAGTTGCCGATTGGCATTGTCACCGCCGTCGTCGGTGCGCCCTTCTTCCTGTGGCTCTTGATTCGGGCAAGAGGTGGAGGGGCTGGATTATGACGCACGCTGGTATGATGCAAGCCAAAGATGTCACCATTGCCATTGGCCGCAAGATATTGATTGAGCATGTGTCGTTGACGGTGACACCGGGGCAACTGGTGGCGGTGGTTGGCCCCAATGGGGCGGGTAAATCGACACTGCTCAAAGCCATTTGCGGTGAACAGACCATGCGCCAAGGGGAAATTCGGCTCAATGAGCGTCCGCTTTCGGATTGGTCATCCAAAGAGCAGGCGCAGCTACGCGCCGTGTTGCCACAGAGTTCGACCCTAAATTTTGGTTTCCGTGTGATGGAGGTCGTCCTCATGGGACGTTCACCGCATATCGACGGCACCGAAAGCACACGCGATTATGAGGTCGTCTTTGATGCGCTGGATGCGGTTGCCATGAGCGAGTTTGCCGAACGGGTCTATACCACACTCTCTGGCGGTGAACAACAGCGTGTGCAATTGGCACGGGTGTTGGCGCAAATCTGGGACGAGTCGCCACATGGTGCGCGCTATCTGCTGTTGGATGAGCCAACCAACAATCTGGACTTGGCCCATCAACATGCCACGCTGCGCATTGCGCGCCAGTTTAGTCGCAACGGCAGCGGCGTACTGGCGATTCTCCATGACTTGAATTTGGCTGCACAATATGCCGACCAAGTGGTGATTTTGAAGGGTGGACGCATCCTTGCCGATGGCACACCCAAAGCGGTCTTGAACAGCACGACAATTGAAGAGGCGTTTGACATGCCTGTTACTGTTATCGAACATCCGACATTAGATTGCCCGTTGATCGTATCGGATGGTATCAACGAATAAGGTAAATCCAGTCGTTGTATAGACATCTTGTCTGCGCTGGTATCAGGATGTCTATGTACCAGCGCAGGCGAGATGTCTACGCAACGGGTTTGCAAGCATGATTGAGGAAAGTAAATGAACTACAACGGACCAAAAGTAAAACTATCACGGCGTCTTGGTATCCCGCTGACACCCAAGGCGGCGAAAATTATGGATAAAAAACCCTACCCCCCTGGCGATCACGGTCGTCAACAGGCGTTTCAGCGCAAACAGTCGGACTATAAACGTCAATTAATGGAGAAGCAGAAACTGCGCGCTCAATACAACATTAGCGAGCGGCAGCTACGCAATTATTACAAAAAAGCGGTGAAGAAAAAGGGCAATACGGGTGATAATCTCGTCAAAATGCTAGAGATGCGGCTGGATGCGATTGTCCTGCGGGGCGGGCTGGCGCGTACCATCTATGCAGCACGTCAATATGTTTCACACAAACACATCACCGTCAATGGACAGCGCGTCAATGTATCGGGCTATACCTGCAAGGTGGGCGACGTGATTGCCGTGCGTGAGAAGAGCCGCAAGATTCCTTGTTTCACCGAGGCGATGGAGGATGCACAGCCCATTGATTATTTGGCATTGAACCGCAACAACAATGCCATCACGGTCATGGCGATTCCAGAGCGCGAGCAGATTCCTGTGATGTGTGAGTTATCGCTAGTGATTGAGTTTTATTCGAGATGAGGTTGGTCAGCGGGTCAGCTAGTCAACGGGGCAGCTAGTCAGCTAGTCAGCCTGTCAGCTATCAGGCTGAAGTGCTGAAACGCTGAAGTGCTGAAACGCTGAAGTGCTGACCTACTGCAACAAAGGACAAACCTATCATGAGTCTAGTCAAATCACGCAAAATTTCGGATGTGGTGATTGAACGGCTTGCCCTCTATTTACGCACCCTTGAACAGGTTCAGGATGACCATGATGGTGTCATTTCAAGCAAAAATTTGGCGGAGTATTTAACCGTTTCCGCTGTGCAGATTCGCAAAGACCTGAGCTATTTTGGTGACTTTGGTGTGCAGGGGCAGGGATATGCCATTGATGGCCTGATCCACACACTGCGTGACATTCTCAATGCCCATCATTCCTGGTCTGCTGTGCTGGTAGGCATGGGACAGTTGGGGCGGGCATTAGTGGATAGCAGTCATCTGATTGAGCAAGGGTTTCATATTGATGCCGTCTTTGACATCGACCGCCAAAAGATTGGCGAAGAAATCCGTCGGATGCGCATCCTTCATGTACGTTACCTGAATCGCTCGGTGGAAGCCCTCGACTGTCGGATTGGCATCATCGCCACACCAGCCGAGGCTGCGCAGCGCGTCGCCGACCGCATGATCCAAGCAGGCATTCAGGGAATTCTCAACTATGCACCCACAGCTTTGACCGTTCCCCATTCCGTCAACGTGCAGAATATCGATCCCGTCGTCAACCTGCGCCAGTTGACCTATCACATTCAGGGATACACTCATCGTGGCTACCAACAAATAGCAGAGCGACACACAGCTATGTTGCAACCCACAAGTGAGTACGAAACCTATTCAACAGACGAATTGACCATGACCCTGCCCCACATACCAATGCCCACAATGCCCGTAGAAGCGGATATATTTGCCAACGAGGCAATGCACTGGGCAACCAACTGAAAGGGAAAATATGAATATTTTAGCCAAAATCGACAACACGCGCTATGTGGCGCGGTGCAATCATGGTGTGATTCACCTCAACTGGAAAAGCGGGATGGTCCATATGAATCCTACGGACCTCCCCAATGCAGTTGAATTTTTGCAGGAAGCCGATAACTATATCGTCCCCAATACCTATTGTGGCGACCAGTGGAATTTTGCCATGCAGTGTCCACATGGATCATGTCAAACATGGCTCTATGGGTTGGGATTGCACATGTCGCGTCAAGATTTGCACATGCTCAATCTACTTGTGGACAAAGCGCAACAGGTGCTGAATCGATGGGACCCTACTTGGCTAGACAGAACACCAAACATGAGACAGAAATATAATAATGTCTGCCAAACCGTTGTCAATGGGCAAATTCACCTCCATATCAACTGGTCACAGCTCACCTTCACGCTCTCGCCAGAAGAATTTATGGCGGCAACATCGTTTTTGCAACATGCGCATACACAGCGGCATCTCCAGAGCTATATTGACGGTGGCCCCAACTTTCTGCTGCGTGACGAAAACGAATGCCATCAACTGTGGCTGCGCAACACAGGCGTGTATCTCAACGATGAAAGCCTTGATTCCTTCTCGCAGCTACTTACTCAGGCACAAGACAAGTTCGAAGATGTGGAACCTACACACGCAAAACACCAACCACTGATGAAACAGCCAACAACGCAATCACCCCTGCACAATCTATCGCCCTTTCCGTCTACACTATCAAAGGCCACACGCCAGCCTGTGTATAGTCCGGGGCAGAAGCGAGGCCATCATCAATTTTCGGACTATTTATTTTCAGAGAATTAAGGAGCAACGTATGTTTGTTGTCATGAACCGTATCGGTGTCAATGAGGAATGGAAAGATGCCTTTATTGACCGCTTTAAGGACCGTGCCGCCTTGGTCGATAACATGCCCGGCTTTGTCTCATTCCGGCTGCTACGTCCTGCCAAAGAGGGTGATCCCTTTGTGGTCGAGACCTATTGGGAAACCAAGGCCGATTTTGAGCACTGGACCCAATCGGAAGAGTTCAAGAAAGGCCACTCACAGGCGGGTCAATTGCCACGAGAGGCGTTTACGGGGCATCCCAAATTGGAATATTTTGACGTGATCCAACAGGCGGAGCGCGGTCAGGTGTTTGAGGCGGCTGTGTAGGGTACGTAGAGTGCATTCGTAGGTCCGGTTAGTAACCGGACAATCGTCATCAAGCGTATGATGTTCAATCGACAATTCGGATGATGACAGATTGTCACGCTACTAGCGTGACCTACGGAGCAACCCATCATCATTATTATTGACAACGAAATCGTCAATATCAACAAGGAAGAAATTATGTCTGCTGTTACAGATGTCATCGATAAAAACAAAATGAAATTTAGCGAGATGGTGTTTGACACCAAGGGCGCAGAGACCATCGAGTTGCTGTTGACGCGCCGCTCGGTTGTGGCAAAAAACCAGTGTGAACCTGGCCCAACGGCGGTGGAGTTAGAGACGTTGTTGCGTTGTGCCACCCGTGTACCCGACCATGCCAAGCTGACCCCCTGGCGCATCCAAGTGGTGCAGGGTGAAGCACGTGAGCGACTGGGCGACATCTTTGCCGAGGTCTTTCAACAAAACAACACCGATGCCAGCGAGGACCGCGTCACCTTTGAACGTCAACGACCCTTGCGCTCACCACTGGTCTTGATCATCAGTACCAAAATCGAGTCAACCGAACGCATTCCGCGTTGGGAGCAAATTCTCTCCGGCGGTGCAGTCTGCCAGAATACGCTTGTCGCCGCCACTGCGCTGGGGTATGCTTCACAATGGCTCTCCGAATGGCCGAACTATGACGAAACCGTCAAGGAACGGCTGGGGATTGCACCCAGCGATGAAATTCTCGGTTTTATGTATATTGGCAGTGTAGCAGAACCACCAACAGAGCGAGCGCGTCCCACATTGGACGACGTTGTCTCTTACTTTTAATCCAATATAAAAGTTCGACTTTTGACAAAAGTCGAACTTTTATAAACCATAAAGGAAAGTCAACCATGTGTAATCATTTAATCATGCTCGCCAAGGTCGATTCACAACGCTACATTGCCTGCTGCGAACATGGCATCACCCACGTCATCTGGGACCACGCCACTATGCGATTCTTCACCCATGACATGACGGTCATCGCCGAACTGCTGAAAGAGACAACGCAGCTTGCTGTGCAATACCGCATCGCCAGCAAACAGGCCGTGACCGTTGTCTTTGATCAATATGACCAATTTCAAGTTTGGCTGGCGGGTGCAGGACTCTATCTGGCCCCTGATGAATTCAAACAGTTTGGCACGATGATCCAGAAAGCAGCCAAACACCCTGCCGTCGTTCAGGCCGAGCCATTGGCCGACACGCCACGCATGGTCTATCAGGAGGAGCGTCCGCATAAAGTTGGTACGCAGTTGTTCTCGCTCAATTAATTGATACAGTTTCACAAAATAACATAAAATAGTTATTATGTTTTATTTGAACTGACACTACTCTGCGTTCTCTCGATCACCTCGCCCTTTTTTGGTGTGCGCAATATCACCCGTTGAGGACTGCTCACCAACAAAGGTGATAATCCGCGTGTATCCGCACTTGTCCGCGTCCCATCTTCCCCCTCCTATGCTGGTGTATAAATCTCGCCATGTGTCTTCGTCTGCATAGGCACACGCGGCGTCACAGATTTATTGACATACGAACGTGGGTAAACCCCCGCTTTCAAGTCAATACACGCCTCCACCGACAGTCGCCACGTCAACTCAACCGATTCATCCGAAAAACCAGCAGTATGCGGCGTGACTACGACGTTGTCCAACGCCATCAGTGGGTTGTCCGGTGTGGTTGGCTCGACTTCAAAGACATCCAAGCCTGCCCCACGAATCCAGTTTTCGGTTAAGGCACGGACCAGTGCGGCCTCTTCGATAACAGGTCCACGTGCGGTGTTGATGAGCAGTGCGTCCGACTTCATGAGCTTCAACTCGCGTTCGCCAATCAAGTGGCGTGTCGCATTGGTCAGCGGCGTATGGACGGATACGATATCCGAGCGTTGCAGCAGGTCATCCAACTCGGTGCGCTCAACACCATGCTCGGCCAGCGTTGCGTCATCGACATAGGGATCGTAGGCCAACCAGTTTGGTTCAAAGCCACTCAATTTTTTGACTACATAGCGAGGAATCAGGCCAAAGCCCAACAGACCGATGGTCTTTTCACGCAGTCTCCAAAAAGGCAAGAACTCATGGCGGCGTGGACTGCTCCACTCTTCGGTGCGACAGAGTTTGTCCTGTGGAATGATATAGCGTCCCATAGAAAAGAGTAGCGCAATAGTGTGGTCGGAAACGGCGTCATTGTGGGCGTGAGGTACATTGACGACAACCATGCCTAGCTCTGTGGCTCCATCCACGTCGATGACATCCACACCGCTGCCAGAGCGAATAGCCGCACGGCAGTTGGTTAGCTGTGACATATTTTCTTTGGTGGCGAGCCTTGTCCCACCGTAGACCCAAAGGATGTCGGCATCTTTGGCGATTTCGATCATCTCTTCATTGGTCTGGCAACGTTTGGCGACAAGGTCGATACCTTCATTTGCCAGCGCACCCGGCACCCACTTTGGGACTGTGTCTAGATTGCGATCAATCAATGCTGCTTTGAAAGACATTGGTTTTCTCCTATAAGTTTTGGACAGAAGAGAAGCTGTTGAGAAACCAAGTCTTTGGCCCAAACTTGGTTTCTCAACAACTTTTCCTCTGTTTCTCTCTGTGGATTGAATTAACGTGCCACAAATGGCATGAATACTTTGTGTGACTGTTCCGGTCTTGCCGCATCAAGCGACGCACCATTAATGGTATCACCTACAATCACAATTGTTGACTGACGATCAGGGTATACTTTATCTGTATACGTATATGATCCCGGTGTTTCCCCCATCTTGAACTTATAACGACCACCTACCTGTAACAGCCCACTATCCCACATCATGTCGTCACTGGTTGCCGTATGTTCACCACCGCTAGCGTTGACCCACTCCACAATTTCACCAGGCTGCACATCGAGTTGTTCTGGCGAAAAACCCGTGTCAGTGATTGTCACTTGGTGGGCAGCGGCTTCGCTGATGACAGGTGTCATGTGAATATCGCGGGTAACAGGCTCGTCTGCTACAACAATGTCCCATGTACGATAGGTCTGATAGTTTGTGTTGCTTGCTGCAAGTTGATAGGTTCCTGCGGGTGTCATAAATTGGAACGAGCCACCTGTTGCCTGTGGATTGGCCTGTCCGAAACTGCTAGCATCCCAGAGGTTATAGAGGATGCGACCGTCGTGGTCGATGACATTCATGCAGGCGACGGCGACATCAGGTATTTGGTAGCCTGTGGTGATATCGTAGACAGTGCCGGATGGGTCGGTTAAAATTTGCATATCTGGCTGGTTAATCATTTGTTCCAGATGAAATTCAGATTGTTTTAACAGCACAATATACCTCTCTCCATTGTAAACAGAGCGAAAAAAGTGTGGGTTCCGAAGCCACATGTTTTGAAAATATGTATGTGGTCCTTGCTCAGTTGATTTGGCAAGAAACGTTTCTACATCAGTCATGCTATTGAAGTCAATACAATTCTGCCAACAAAGGCTATCCCAGACTGTCGCAAGAATCCAATCAGAAAAAGTCTCTGCAAGCAGCACCCAGACAGCCCCTTGCTCATTATAACGAAAATATACAGGCGGGTCATCTGCTCCTGTTAATTTAACAGCCACATGAAAAATCGCCTGATTGTCCTCAAGCACAAGAATGTAATCATCTCCGAGCGTGAGTCCATCTGTGAAGTTGCTCATGTCTCGACTCGCGTGAAGCACGAGCAGGCCTAGGTCGGATGTACAATTAATTCGCTTCTGTAAAATGTTACGATGATCTTTGAGGCTGTACCATTCTCTCAACGATACTGGTAGGATAACATCTAATGTGGACTCAGCATCTTTCATTCGCCTAACGGATTCAGCCGATTTATAGGGTGTTATTTGTAATAGTTCAAAGGTTTTTGCGTGATATAACAATTCAACTGGCTCAGTGCTGTCGTTTTGTAGTAGCAGAAAGTATCTCTTCCCGTTGCAAATAGCTCGAAAAAAATGTGAGGAGCGACCTCCAACATTTTGGTGATACGTATGTGGACCTTGCACTGTTGCCTTAGCAAGAAACGTGTTTATTTCGGTCATACTATCGAAACCGAGCCAATTTTGCCAGCAGAGGCTATCCCAGACAATCGCAAGTACCCAATCGGAAAATGTTTCTGCATGTAACTGCCAACCCTCTTCCGGATCATTATAGCGGAAATATACGGGAGGGTCGTCGGAACCCGTCAATTGAACAGCCATATGGTAAACTGCTTGGTTTTCCTCAAGCACAAGTAGATAATCATCATCAAACGTGAAACCATCGGCAAAGCCACCATTATCCCGACTTGTATTAAGCGAAATGAGGGAATGACTGAGTATGCAGTCAATTCGTTTTTGTAGAATCTCATGATGCTCTTTGAGGCTGTACCATTCCCATAATGACGCTGGGAAGATAATGCCTGAAAGAGATTCAAAATCATCAATCTGCTTTACGGATGCCGCCGATATGTATGGTGTTAGCTGTAGTAATTCGAAGGCTTTGGTGTGATATAAAAGCTCGACTAGCTCAGTCCTATCTCCTTGTGTATCAACTAAATTGGACTCACCTTGCTGCAACTGCGTCCACGATTTGGTTTTACGTCGTCTCTGTCGAATTTGATAGTGCTTTAGCAATCTATATGGATCATGATCAACAGCAGCGGATATTTTATGTTTTGACACAATTTTGTATTAGTACCAAAGTACCCAACCCAGGAACCCGCACGTAGATATGTAGGCACAGTTACCCCCTCAGGATGTAGTGCATGTTCCAGATTGCTGCCTAGATTT
>JBCCFC010000521.1:0-8959 GCA_039029935.1 Chloroflexota bacterium | reverse complement strand
CTCTCGTTTGGCTACCTTATACGCTACCTAACGCTATATGAATATTCTTTTGGCTCACCTCCTTTTCTTGCACCCTTTATTGGACTTTATTTTCGGCAATATTTTTTGATTTCTCACTAAATATTTAGCCAGCAGTATCCTGCAAGGACGGTCTACGATATTACGAACGTTGACATGGCAATTGGTATAAGTGAAAGTGAGACAGCAAATAGCGATAGGCTACGTTAGCCGAGTAAAGCATTGAGATCATTAGATTGGTCCAATAGACTGAATAATGTCCAAATTTTTTCCAAAAATGTAATGTTCAACTAGAGCATAAACATAAATAGTTGGTCTATTTTGTCATTCCTGCAAAGGCAGGAATGACAAAATGGACTGGTCACATTGTTCAAACTGTTGTTGACCATTACAAATATATCGGTTTATGCCTCAACAAACCATGAATACTAACGTGTTACCAAAGGCAAGAAGACCTGCACCCGCTGCGTCGGTGTTCCTGAATCAATCACGGCATTGAGTGCCTGTGGGATGTTTAACAGCCGTCCTAAACCTGTCGTTCGTTGAGATGAGGACTGAATCATTGTGCCATTGGACTCCAGCATATTTCGCAGGGTCGTGGCTGAGGTGTTGTTATAGGCTTGGTTGGTCGTGCGTGGTGATTTTTCACGCATCAAGGCGACGGCGGCACTGACAAATGGTGTTGACATCGACGTACCATCAGCACTGCCATACCCAGAGCCTTGACCCGTTGTTAAGGTCGAGACAATGCCCACACCAGGGGCGGCCATGTCCACCCATTCGCCAAAGTTTGCAAAGGGAGCTTTCTGGCTGTTGGCATCCACAGAGGTGACACCAATGACCTCGGTCTGTGCGGCTGGATAACTCGGTTCATTGCTGTTATCGTTGCCCGCTGCGGCCACAACCAACACGCCTCGATCATTGGCATATTTGACGGCATCGTCCAGTAAGAAGGAGGAACCACCTGTGCCCAGACTAATGTTGATGACATCAGCCCCCTGATCGACAGCCCAGCGAATGGCATAGGCCAGAATGTAGACTTCGCCCCGCCCCGCCCCATCTAAAACGCGCACAGGTAAAATCTTGCTGTGGGGTGCAATCTTGGCAATGATGCCGGCGACATGAGTTCCGTGCCCTTGGGCCGATCCGGCATCATCATCCAACGGCAGATTATCACAGGCAGGCGCATTATTGGCTGGATTGTTTATGCCGCTGTTAACAATGTTCTCTACAATACCTGAGCAATCAATCAGGTCTAGCCCTGTTGTGATGACTTGTCCACTTGTCCAGGCTGGATGGAACATGTCAAGCCCGGTGTCCAAAACGGCCACAATAGAGCGATGCGCTTCGTTGCTGGGTGGCGTACTCACCAATTGCTCGCTAAAGCCCACTTGCGTGTAGGCATCTTGATTGATATAGGATGTGTTATCCGATGACCACCAGTGCCAAATGCGATATTGGCTTGCCTGCACAGCATCGTTGATGGGGATATCAAGCCGATAGTTGAGTTCAACTTTCTGGATCAGTGCTGTATCTGCTGCCATTTCTGTGCGTACTTTTTCCATATACATACAGCGTGGGTCTGGCGTCTCAAAGACATAGATATGCTCCTTGGCAAAGAGTGTTGAATGAATCTCGACATGATATTTATTGACAATATCCTGCACATCCACACCGGACTGCAATTCGACAATCAACGTACCGCCATCAAACGTATCTTGAGCCATTTCTTTGACAAGGAAGGTTCCATCTGTTTGATAGAGTCCAAACATACGCACATCCTCATCCTCTTCTGGGACCGTTGGGCAGAAGGTTGTATCCGCAGTGGTGGCAACTTCCCATTCATCACCCCCATCGCTCTCAATAATCCATTTCTGGGTTCCTGTAATCACCGCTGGCGCACGAAGCACGACACCCCAGAGTTCGCCCGCTTGATCAGTTGAAACTGGCTCTACCATAGCCGTTTCATCCACTTCGGGTTCGGCAATAGGCGGCTCGGTTGCAGCGTCGCTTCCAACAGGAAGGAGTTCGATTGTGTCGGCCAAGACAAAGTCGTCTGCCCGTAGAAAACCAGCTACAAAAACGGAGTCACCAGTGGCTGGGAATCCCAATTTAAAGACATCAATATCATCCACGAGAACATTGCGCACCGTTTGGTTGTCGGTATCATTTGGATTATCCAGCATCACCCAGATACCAGTCTTATCCTCAGAGCCTGAGTCAGCTTGTACCACGCCTTCAAACTCAATCCAATTCTCGGTTCGATTGTAGCCTTGCGCATCCTCTTCCACATTAATCGCGTCAATTTTGTCCACGAGCAGGGCAACATAGCGGCGAGTGGTTTCTTGTGCGCTGGTTTGTTGTGCATAGGCTTCAACATAGATAGAATCCCCTTGCTCAGGCACACCCTGTGGGAACTCGGTTTCTTCATTGACCTCAAAGGTATGGCGACCATTATAGTCGTCTTGGATGACCCATTCGCCCACGCCTGAGAGGTCCGTTGGTCGTTCTTCGACGACGCCAGAAAATCCCTCACGAGCAGCCCCAATGTGTATTGCGATAATGGCATCTGATGTGCTGTCTGAGTTGAAGGTTTGGGCGGAATAGCCATGAATCGTAATATGCTGATTGACGGCGGGCATCAACTCAAAATCAAAGGCTGTCTCCTCGGTCACTTCAATCGTGCGCTCAACTGTCCCTAGCTGACTCTCGACATCTGGGTTGTCTTCATCCAAAATGGTATAGACATCGACTACCCATGTACCGATACCATCTTCGGGACGGCTTTTGAGGATGCCGTCAAAAAATTCAGGCATAAACCCGATTGTGTCTACATAGACCGTATCCTCACCTGATTTGACATACCCTTGTACAGAAACGGCTTGACCCTCCACTGGCTTGGTGGGATAGAAATAGGTCTCTGTCGTGGCTTCAATCGACAATGACTGTCCATCTGTAATGGTTGTATCGCGGATATAGAATTCGCCCTGAATCGTCAATACCCATGTGCCAACTCCATCCTCGTTTGTGGGCGCGGACTCGACAAAACCAGACACCCAGACCCATTCATCAACATCTGTGTCATACCAATGCTCAAAGCCAATCCGCTGTGCATAAAACTCTGTCTCGCTTGTAGGATAGCCTTCGACAAAGATACGGGCATCAACACCCGGCAAGCCCTCTTCAAACAGGGTGGATGCATCGGCTTCGATGGTCCAAACGTTGCCCCCATCATCACGCAATGTCCATACACCGATACCTGCTGGGTCATTTGGAACGGATGCGACAAAACCGGAAAGCCAAATAATCTCCGTTTGTACGGTTGTGTCTGGTAAATCTTGTGACTCGAACGGAGGCTCAACCGTTGTCTCTGGCTCTTCTGTCGGGGTGTTTGCTGTCTCATCGTCCAACGTCGGATCGGCTGCATCTGTCTCTTCCGCAAATCTGATGGTAAAGGCATAGACATCGTTGTTGTCGTTGTTCGCACCATCAACAAAGATTGCCTGTCCTTCGGCAGGAAGCCCCTGCTCAAAGATTGTGTACTCATCAACATGGATAGTATATACTGTACCGTCATATGCCTGCACCATCCATTCACCCATGCCATCTTCTGTGCTGGGGACGCTAACGACAAAGCCATCAATCGCGATAGGTGTTGCCATAGTTTCATCGGGGTTGGTTGCATCGGGGCTAGTTTCATCTATATCAGTCTCATCGGGAGCAGTCTCACCAGATTCCTCTGCCGTTTGTTCTTCAAGCTTCACAAACAGTGCTTGGACTGTGTTGTTGCCTTGATCCAGTCCTTCAACCGATACATACTGTTCAAGCGTTGGTAAGGCTTGGATAGCTTCCGGATCAAGTTCTGTGCTGGCGTCAACAATGACAACCCACATGCCACCCAAATCATCCAGAATTGTCCATTCACCTATCCCGCCTGCTGTGTCAGGGATACTTTGGATGCGCCCGCCAATCCAAATGAAGGATGGATTGCTCTCCTCAGCGTTGGTTTCATCAGAGTTGGTCTCATCTGAATTTATCTCAGAGTTTACATCTACCCAAATAAACAGTGCCTCAACCGACCCATTTTCCTGATAAATACCATCGACCCATACATACTGTTCAATGGCGGGTAGCACCGTGCCATACTCAGAATCAAACGCAGTTCCGTCATCAACGGTGATAATCCACATCACCCCTGTGTCATCGAGAACAGACCATTCACCTGTCCCATCCGTCGTATTAGGGCTACTTTGAACGCGCCCACCGATACCAATGTCAGGAAAACGCTCTTCATCATCACCTGTTTCATCAGAACCAGACGCATCGTTTTCATCAGGCTCATCTGCTGTGTCAGGCTCATCAACCGTATTAGGCATCGTCGTAAATATATGGTCGATACCGAGCATGACGGCGTAGAAGACGTTGTTTCCTTCATCAATCCCCTCGAAAAAGACAGATTGCCCCTCTGCTGGAATATCTGAATCGAACGTGGTGTGTTCATCTACACGGAGAGTCAGCAACGTGTTGGTCTCATCTAAAATGGTCCACTCACCGATACCATCGGCTGTGCCTGGGGTGCTGGCAACAACACCCAAAATCCAGGTCAATGCCACGCTCGTGTCTTCCGTTGGTTCTTCTGTTTCGTCACATGCATCTGGAGCATTCGGGTCTGAACACGCCTGTGCATGGACTGATGTCATGCGGGGCAGGAATTGTGCGACGAAAGAGGTCGATGACTGTGGTTGTGGGACAAATAGGCTGGCGGCGAATATCGCCAATAGGACAAATAATGATAGACAAACACGCAGAGTCATTGGGAAGTGTGTTTGTTCCGCATGGTGTGGCAGCTGTGTTGTCTTAGGGTATAGGTGTAGATTGAGGGGACTTTTGATAATGGGTAATTGATTTTTTTCTGTGGATGAAAACGCTGAAAACATAGTCATCGGTGGCCTCCAATCTTTTGTCGTGGTTGATGACCAAACAAACCTCACGACGCAAGCAATACATGATTTAAAAGTAACTGTTCTGATACAACGCGTGGTCGAGATGATAGCGCATGTAGAAACCGAGTTTTTGCACAAAACTCGGTTTCTAACGTATATATCCTCTAGCCAATGACAAAGAACGGTGCCCAGAAGTAGGGATGTTGCTCTGCTTCAATGGCTTCTAGCTGGGCCGTTCGTAACGCTGTCGCTGGATGCGTTGTTTGATTGGGATCGGTTTTCTGTTCGTCTCTATCATTAGAGTACACAAGCGCGTGATAAAATACATCCATTAATTGTGCGGCACTCGCATCATGCACATTCCACAGGCTGACAAGGAGTGAGCGGACGCCTGCGCCCAGAAAACCGCGTGCCAAACCGATCAATTCGTCGGCCCCCTGCACTGTTCCCGCACCACTTTCACAGGCACTCAGCACCACCAATTGTGCGCGTAGGGTGAGGCGATAGATTTCGCGTACATCCATCCACCCATCTGCTAACTTGAGCGCAGAGAAGAATGGGTTATCAGCGCGGAAGAGACCATGTGTAGCAATGTGCAGGATGTCTGCCTGTGCAGCGGCAGCACGTAGCCCTTCTTGGCTGGCGGCATCGTCGAGATATAGGTTGGACTCTGTAAAGTGACGTGTTACAGTTTCAGCCTCGATGCGCGCTTGGGGAATGGTGGGATCGGTAATTGCCAACCCCGCAAAGACCAATTCTTGTGCAAAGTGCAAACCTGTTTGGGATAGCGCACGACAATGGACGGCGATGCTGGCACTCGGTGCATATCGGCATTCAAAACGATTGATGAGGTATTGCTCGCCATCCCAAAGCGCATGAAAGGGGACTTGGTGGAGGACCCCATGTGGAATCAGTTGCAAACGGGCTGCATAGAGATGCTGTGCCAAGGGTTCGATCAACAGTTGGTATAGATGATGTAAGGCCGTTTTCAGCGCACGTTGCAGGCGGCGATTATGACGCTTGACATATTCGACGCCCATCTCGGCACGTCCCAACTGAAATTGGACTTCGCTGATGGCGTCGCGTAACTCACTGACGTGACACAGATTGCGATAGACCCGGACGGTCCGTCTATCAATCAGAAAAGCCAACACTTCGTTGCCCGCAATATAAAACGCCATCACTTGCTCATCGGCGATAGGATGATTTGATGACCTCTCTAGTGATGTTGGCTCATTCAAGGTAGCCTGCAATGTTCCCAAATCAACGGGCTGTGCCTGCATAAAAATTGGCGACGCCTGCCACTCTAACTGTTGCAGAAACGCCTCCTGTGTGCGGATTTCTTCGTTCAAATCGAGATCAACTTGGCGACTTCCCTCCTCACTGAGCAGACGGTTGTAAAGCCAATGGAGTTGGGCACGCGCTTCTGTTCGCCGCTTTGCCAAATCAGACTGTGGCGTCCTCTCCCCCGATTGCCCCTCATCGGTGTCAGTGTCAGGCTCAGTGAGTTCATCTTCGGGCAACTCATCTTCGGGCAACTCATCTTCGGGAATCGCGGCCATCAATCGTTCTAGCAAGGCACGAGAGCGCGCCCGCTCGATAATCGCAAATGCCTCAGCAATGGCACTATCTGTGCTTCCATCGTCTGATTCCCCATCTTTTGATATTTCCTCAGCCTGCTCAGTGAGTTCAGCCTCGTTATCGGGTTTGGGCGCAGCCGCATCCAACAAGCTCAACACAAGGTCGCTATAAATCTGTGTTTTATCATCCAGATAGGCGGTACGGATCTCTTCGAGAGAAAAGCTGGCACGTTGCGATTCGAGTAGAGCGATGGCACGCAGAAAATGAACACGTGCCTGCTCATGATTCCCCGCCGCCCGCTCAATCCGACCCAACGCGTGTTGCAGTCGCAGTTGCAGATGGGGGTATGCCAATAAATCAGGCGAGACTTGGTCAGATTCAGCAACGAGTTGATTCGCTTCATCTGTGTCTTCTTCATCTATGTTATCTTCACCTGTGTCATTTGGTCGGGCTGGCTCAATGATGTCATGGATATGGGTCGCAGTCGCTCGTGCCTCATCAAGCTGCCCATCATCCACATGCAGACGGAGTTGTAACAGTTTGAGTTCAACTGTGGACTCAAGGTCCCAGTGGTCGCCTTGCTCGACAGATGCAATGAGCTGGGTGACGAGAACTGTGGCTTCCTCAATTTGGGCATTGCGATAGGCCAGAATTGCCAATGCCAACTGGGTGCGGTTGTGCCAATAAGTATTTTGGATGTCGTTGAAAATAGCCTGCGCATCGGTTAATGCCTCAGTTGCAGCGGTATAATTTTGATTGTTGAGGTCGGCAATCCCACGTGTATAGAGTGTCTGACCCAATTCGTAGGGCTGTTGGGACTCGCGAAAGATGGGTTCGCAGTAGGCCAGTGCTTCATAGGTTTCTTGAAAGAGATTGAGCGCAAGGTACACATACGATTGTTTGAGTCTGTTGATATGGTCTTGTGGTCGGAGAGGTTCATCATCATGTATGGGTTCATGGGTCGCAAAATCGTTGTTGGCCTGTTCAAACGCTTGGAGTGCCCGTGCATATTGCCCCGTCTGCCCATACAACCATCCCAAATTGCTATGGGTACGGGCACGGTTGAGGATATCCTGCAAAGTGTCATAAAGGCTGAGTGCCTCCTGTAACGATGTTTCGGCGGGTAGCGGCGCATCCAAACTCATCAAACCCACAGCCTCATTTGTCTTCACACTGGCGTGAATACTGGTCGCCGCAGATCTTGTCTCCTCATCAAACAGTTCATCATAGGTTTGTAAATACTGATCAGTCTGTGCCAATTCATCGAGCGAATTTTGGTGTTGGTCTTGATAGCTAAAGATTGAGGATAGATTTGACCGTGCGCGTGCCAAATTCAGAATTAGCTCTGGCGATACAGCCTGACTATTTGACTCTGCGTCGGTTACGAGTTGTTCATTATAGGTGATGACCTCACGAATGGCGGTTTCGGCTTCATCGTACCGCCCTAGAATCGTCAATATCTGCGTCAACCCCATAAATCCACGCACCCGTGACGCCTCATCCCCCGCCGCTTGCCACTCGGTCTGCGCTTGACACAGGCTGGCCTCCGCTGCTACAAAATCACCCTGCATCATTTGAAGACGTGCTTGCGTAAAGGCAATCTGGGCTTGAATAGGGTGATTCTCTGTACCAGCCAACAGCGCAGAGGCAATGGCGACCCAGTGACTCGCTCTTGGCATCTCGGACTCCGCTCGTTGGAACGCCAAATCAGCCAGAGAACGTGCAACTACAGTGGGCGTTAACCCCATCTGCGTCACTAATTCTTTGGCTAATTTGGCATTGTCACTTTTGGCACTGTCATTTTTGGCACTGCCACTTTTGGCACTGTCATTTTTGGCACTGTCATTTTTTGCAGTATCATTGGCAACCTGCTCAGTCGTCTGCTCATCCACATCCTCAGCAACAACAACTAACACAAGCTGATCCAGTTGTGTTAGCTGTTCTGTGGTTAGCTCTAGGACAGTGTGGTTAGCATCATTGTTGCTGGACTCAGCGTTATGGGTCTCAGCACTGTTAGGCTCAATGTTGCTAGTCTCAGCATTATTGGCCTCAGTGATGTTAACCTCACTGTTGCTAGGCTCATCTTTGTTGGGTACAGTGTTATTTGAGTTTGACATGGTATAGTTGTCTTTACGGACTCTGCTGAAAAACGGCAAACGAAATTTTCTAGCGTCTCTCTAAAAAATCTCTGCGTTCTCCGCGCGCTCTGCAGTTATTGTTCTCTCAAAGTCTTTACGAAATTTCTAAATCATTGATCTGGATATACTCGCCCTCAATCGGCATGAAAAACATCTGATAGGTTCCACTTTCCACCTGATTCAGGCTAAAGCGGCCTTGTTCGTCGCTTTCCGTTTCCTTCACAATTTCAGCCGTTGTCTGGTCCTGCAATTGCACCAGCACAGGTGACAGCATATCCT
>JBCCFC010000520.1:0-8993 GCA_039029935.1 Chloroflexota bacterium | reverse complement strand
CTGATGTCTGGGCGTAATCAACTATAGTATAGATAGAGAAAGAATATGGCACGAAGAGAACGTAGACGAGATCGCGAGCGTGAAGATCGCGAAGAACTAGATGAACGTGTGGTTCATATTGCGCGCACATCTAAGGTTGTTAAAGGTGGTCGCCGGTTTGCATTCCGTGCTGTCGTTGTTGTAGGCGACGGCAAGGGACGGGTTGGTGTTGGTATCGGGAAGGCGCGCGAAGTTCCCGATGCAATTCGTAAAGCTTCTGAACGCGCACGCAAAACAATGGTTCAGGTTTCGATGTTGGGGACAACCATCCCACATCCAGTTCAATCCCGCTTTGGTGCAGGCGAGGTACTGTTGAAACCCGCAAGCCCCGGCACAGGTGTAATCGCAGGTGGTGGTGTTCGTGCGGTGGTTGAAGTCTGTGGCATCAAGGATATTTTGAGTAAATCGCTGGGCAGCGACAACATTCTCAATGTTGTGCAGGCAACGCATGTTGCATTGCAGGACTTGCAGGACTTTCGTGTGGAGGCGAAGCGTCGTGGTGTAGAAGCCCGACACCTCGCACCGTTCTGGTATCGGGAGGAAAGCTATGCCTAATGGTGAATCTCAAGAACAAAAAACGATCCAAATTACGTTGTGGAAAAGCCCTATTGGGTATCACAAATCGCAAAAAGCGACGCTAAAAGCATTGGGGCTGCATAAACTGAATCAAACGGTTGTGCGACCAGATACACCGCCCATTCGCGGCATGGTGAACAAAGTGTCACACCTGGTGCGTGTGGATGAATAGATAGTTCTTCTCGGTATTTTAGGACAATTGTAGCGGTTTGAACTATCAAGCCCGTACTGGTTCCAATTTACTGAGCAGATACGAATAAATTTTACAATATTTTATTGAATAATTTTATTGAATATAAAGGTTTATGATATGAAGCTTCATGACCTGCGTCCCGCAGAGGGTTCTACAAAAAAGCGGAAGCGAGTAGGTCGTGGCACTGGCTCTGGTAAAGGGAAGACCAGTGGTCGCGGCACGAAAGGGCAAAAGTCACGCTCAGGCGGTGGTACAAGACTCACCTTTGAAGGTGGTCAATTGCCACTCGTCAAACGTTTGCCCAAGATGCGTGGATTTAACAATCGTTTCAAAGTTTACTACGAAGCGATTAATGTGGATATATTAGAAGACCGATTTGATTCTGGCGCAGAGGTGTCACCAGAAGCATTATCGAACTTAGGCTTGCTAGGACGTGCATCGGACCCAGTTGTCATTTTGGCTCGTGGTGAGGTTACAAAACCATTACAAGTCAAGACTCATCGCATCAGCAATAAAGCGCGTGAAAAAATTGAGGCTGCTGGTGGCTCCATAGAGATTCTACCTTGGGTTGTCAATAAACGAATGCCTCGTTCTTAGTTTGGCATGACATAGATAGAAAAATTGTGTCTATCTATGCAGCATATCATAGGAGTAAATTTCTATGCTTGAAGCGGTTCGTAATGCGTTTCGTCTTCCCGACTTACGTCAAAAATTATTAATTACCATTGGTATTTTGGTTCTTTATCGCTTTGCCGCCAATATCCCATTGCCTGGGGTAGATCGTGTGGCTTTGGCAAGTTTTTTTAGCGGTGATGACCAAAATATGTTGTTGAGCCTTCTAAACTTTTTTAGTGGTGGTGGGCTTGCACAAATGGGTATCATGGCACTAGGGGTATACCCCTATATTACGGCGTCGATTATTATGCAGTTGTTGACGCCGATTGTGCCTGCCCTAGAAGAACTTTCCAAAGAAGGTGAACAGGGTCAGATTAAGCGGAACCAGTATACCTATTGGATGACGGTTCCGCTGGCGATTTTGCAATCAATTGCACAGGCAACTTTACTGAGCCGTCCCATTGGTGGTGGTCTGGTGATTTTGCCTGAATGGGGCTTTACGGGCAGCAACCTGTTGCCGTCGTTAACCATCATCATCGGTATGACAGCGGGAACCATGTTTGCCATCTGGCTGGGTCAACTATTGACAGAGCAAGGTATTGGTAACGGTGTTTCGCTTATCATTTTTGCAGGTATTCTGGCAGCTGTGCCAGGTCAGGTTACACGGCTATGGCAACAACCAGTGCTGTTGGTTATATTCACGTTTATCACCATTCTGACGGTGGCACTGATTGTTTGGGTACATGAAGGACAGCGACGCATTCCGGTTCAATATGGAAAACGGGTCCGGACAATGCGCGGGAATCGTATGATGATGGTCGGTGGACAAAGTACGCATGTACCCATGCGTGTGAACACTGCTGGTATGATTCCATTGATTTTTGCACAGAGTCTTTTGATCCTGCCCAGTACGGTTGCCAGTTACTTTGTAACAAACCCGGGATGGGTTGGTTCGGTTGCATTGTGGATAAGCAATGCCATGAACCCAGTGAGTTTCTTTTATTGGTTGATGTTCTTCCTGTTCACGGTTGCGTTCACTTACTTCTATACAGACGTCATGTTCCGACAGCAGAACCTGCCAGAGAATTTGCAGAAACAGGGTGGGTTCATTCCCGGTATTCGCCCAGGTCGTCGTACAGAAGAATATCTCAATAATATCCTGTCCAAGATTACATTGGTCGGTGCACTCTTCTTGGGTTTGATTGCGATTCTGCCATACATTGTCGGTGTGATTGCCGATGGTTTCTTTGGCGGCGCAGGTATTCTAACGGGTTACGAGACGCTGATTATCAGCAGCACAGGATTGTTGATTGTTGTTGGTGTTGTTCTGGATACAATGAAACAGATCGAAGCGCAGTTGCTTATGCGTAATTACGAAGGTTTCATTCGATAAGGCAAGACTGATTGAGTATTCGGTAATCAGTAGGTCGTTATGGTCGGCATTGAGCAGGTAGGACTGCTTTATCGGCTACTGACCTACCGATTACCAATGTACCGATTACTGTTCATACCGTAGATAGGAAAAACATGACGCAACAAAATCGAACATTTCTGGTCTTGCTTGGTGTACCTGGCGCAGGGAAGGGGACACAAGCTCGTCTTCTCGAAGAGACGCTGAAATTGCCACAAATTTCAACGGGGGATATTTTTCGATATAACCTTCGGAATGATACTGAGCTGGGTATCTTGGCAAAGAGTTATATGGACAAGGGGCAGCTTGTTCCTGACGAAGTAACGATTAAGATGGTCGCAGATCGTCTTGAGCAGGAGGATTGCCAGCAAGGGGCAATCTTAGACGGTTTCCCACGCAATCTAGTGCAGGCACAAGCCTTTGATGAAATGGTCGCTCCATATGGTGGCATTGATCTAGTTCCGATGATCCAGATTGATGACGATGAAGCTCTTTCTCGTATTACCGGACGGCGTGTTTGCCGTACCTGTGGGGCTGTTTATCATGTTGACGCAAACCCACCCAAGCAAGAAGGCATCTGCGATATTGACGGCGGTGAATTGTATCAACGCAATGATGATAAACCTGAGACTGTACAGACTCGGCTCTATGTTTACTATAAGCAAACAGCACCGTTGATTGGTTATTATTTTGCACATTCGCTTTTGCATGAGATTGATGGAAATCGCGATATTGCAGAGGTCAATCAAACCCTGTTGTCGTTGCTGGAGCGTTAATTTATTTTCAGGACGTTAATTTACTGGCGCGAACAGCGTAATATGCAAAGTTTTGATTGCATATTTTTTATGTAGCACGATAAGGTAGTAACTTTTAATGTTTAAACCACGTACAAAGAAAAAATCGCTACGTAAAAAGCAGATGACGCAACAGCAGCAAGAGCGTCAAATGCCAATTCTAAAAAGTCCTCGCGAAATTCAAATCATGCGAGAGGCTGGGCGAATCGTCGCTCGTGTACATCAGGCTTTGCGAAAAACAGTTGAGCCGGGTATCAGCACATGGGACTTGGAACAGGTCGCCGTTGAAGTGCTGCACAAATATAACTCAACCTCTGGCTTTATGGGGTATCGAGGGTTTCCAGGCCAAATCTGTGTCAGTGTGAACAACGAATTAGTGCATGGCATTCCAAGCAAAAAACGCATCCTCAAGCAGGGAGATATTGTCAGCATTGATGTCGGTTCTCGCTATCGTGGCTTTATTGGTGATAGTGCGTGGAGCTATCCGGTTGGCAAGATTAACGAAAAAGCCGAGAAACTGATGAAAGTGACAGAGGAAAGCCTCTATGCTGGCATCAAACAGGCTGTTCCCGGCAAACGAATTGTTGATATCAGCCGCTCCATTCAACGTCATGTTGAGCGCAACGATCTTCATGTGGTACGTGGATACACAGGACATGGTGTCGGACGGCAAATGCATGAATCGCCACAAGTGTTGAATTATGTCACACAGGATGTAGATGCGGGGTATGTTTTGCGACCTGGTTTGGTCATCGCCATTGAACCGATGGTGCAGGTTGGCACATGGAAAACAAAAGTGCTCAAAGATAAATGGACGGTTGTGAGCAAAGATGGCAGCCCCGCAGCGCATTTTGAGCATACGGTGGCTATCACAAATAATGGTCCAGAAATTTTGACGCGACCATAGGCATGTGCTATCATTGTTTGGTTGTTTAACATTCTGGAACGGCCTACAAAATTAATTGCTAAGGATAGTACAAGGCTGGAACTAAATCCAGAGTTGTGAAAGAAGGGTGGACATATGAAGGTTCGAGCATCTGTTAAAAAAATGTGTGAAAAATGTAAGATCATCCGTAGACGTGGTGTTGTTTATGTGCTTTGCGACAATCCGAAACATAAGCAGCGTCAGGGTTAGGTCTTTTCTATATACTTAAGGAGTTGGTTTTATGGCGCGTATCGCTGGTGTTGATATTCCTCGTGATAAACGGGTTGAAATTGCACTAACCTATATTTATGGTATTGGTTTAACAACAAGTCAAGAGATTTTAGCTGCGACGCAGGTTGATCCAAATATTCGAGTGCGAAACTTGGAAGAAAGTCAGCTGACTGCTCTGCGCGAATATATCGATCAGAACTACACCGTTGAAGGTGATTTGCGCCGTGAAGTCAACATGAACATTAAACGATTGATGGAGATTGGTAGCTATCGTGGTCTACGCCATCGTCGTAATTTACCTGCTCGTGGGCAACGGACACGTACCAATGCACGTACAAAACGTGGCACTCGCAAGACAGTTGCTGGTAAGAAGAAGGCCACGAAGTAATTAGTATACGTAGAATAAATTACACAGTGTTTTTATATCTCAGTACATAATAGCAACATGATAAGAACACTGATTAGATACGAAAGGTAGCAGATTCTATGGCTCGTCAGCAACGTAGGCGAGATCGACGGTCTAGCCGTCGTGAGAAGAAGAATATACCTGCGGGACAGGTACATATTCATGCCTCTTTCAACAACACAATTATTACAATTACTGATTTAGCTGGCAATACATTGTGTTGGGGCAGTAGTGGTACAAGTGGATTCAAGGGTAGTCGTAAATCAACACCTTTTGCTGCGCAGTTAGCAGCACAGAGCGCGGGCAATGCTGCTCGTAATGACTTCAACATGAAAGAAGTGCATGTTTACGTCAAAGGACCAGGACCGGGACGTGAAAGCTCAATCCGCTCACTACAGGCAGCAGGTTTGGTGGTTAAATCGATCACCGATATTACGCCACTAGCACATAATGGTTGTCGTCCTCCAAAGAAACGACGTGTTTAGTATTTATGTGCTTTAAGTGTTGAATTGTCAGTATTTTGTTTGTTGTCAATCATCAGGTATAGATTGCCTGAGTGCTATAAATTGCTAACATTATATGTTAGGACAGCTATTTTTATAAATAGTTGCACAATTCAACAAAAATTTGTTAGAATGATTAGATTAAACCATTTTTAATTTCGGAGGAAAAATGGCGAAATACAATGACGCCGTATGCAAATTGTGTCGCCGTGAAGGGCAAAAGCTCTTTTTAAAGGGTGAACGTTGTTTAAGCCCCAAATGTGCGGTTGAGAAACGTCCATACCCACCGGGGCCACATGGCAAACAGGCAGCTTTCCGTCGTAAAACATCTGATTACGGTTTACAGCTGCGAGAGAAGCAGAAAGCCCGTCGCATTTACGGCGTTATGGAAAAACAATTCCGTCGCTACTTTAAGGAAGCCAATCGCCGTAAAGGATTGACAGGCACAATTTTATTGACGATTTTAGAAACTCGTCTTGATAATGTTGTCTACCGCCTTGGTTTTGCGGACAGCCGTTCTCAGGCTCGTCAGTTGGTGCGGCACGGACATTTCAATGTCAATGGACACAAGACGGATATTCCATCCTTCATTGTGAATGTTGGTGATAAGATTGAGGTTCGTTCAAATAGTGCATCCAACAACTATTTTAAAGAGCGAATGCAGTTGATGCAATCATCAGGAACACCACCGGAGTGGCTTACACGAAATGCAGCTGGTTTGAGTGGTTCTGTTGCCAATGTACCGACGCGTGAAGATATCGATATTCAAGTAAATGAGCAACTGATTGTTGAGTATTACAATCGATAACTGATTGCTTATTTGTTGTTTATGATTGTTTCAGTCCTGTTTTGTTTATCAGGACTCATGCTTGTCTAAACCCGTCAGGTTCTCAATCAGTATCTCAAACTTAGAGAATGGCAACGCTGGTTAAAGTGATTGTTTTATAACACGATTTAGTGTTAGAAAGGGTTCAGTATCACCATTGCTTAATATGGTTTTGCCAAAAATTGAAGTTGTTGCTAATTCCCAAAATTATGGTCATTTTGTGATTAGCCCGTTAGAAAGTGGATATGGCATTACGCTGGGTAATGCATTGCGTCGCGTGTTGCTCTCCAGTCTATCTGGTGCAGCCGCGACATCGATTCGGCTCAGTGGAATTCATCACGAGTTTTCCCCTATTCCACATGTGCGAGAAGATACAACACAGCTCATTTTGAATATTAAGCAAATTCGGATGATTTCTAACAGCGATGACCCTGTACGGATTCATGTTGAGGTGACACATGAAGGTCCGGTTACGGCTGGCGATTTGGTGTGCCCACCTGAAATAGAAATTGTCAATCCCGATCTTTATTTGCTTTCAGCCGATTCAAATGATGTTGATCTCGATATCGAAATTTTAGTCGAAAAGGGGCGAGGCTATAGCCCTGCCGAGGAACGTTCACGCTTGCCACTAGGGGAAATCCCTGTGGATGCAATTTTTAGCCCCATTAAAAAAGCTGCGTATCGTGTTGAACGGACTCGTATTGGTCAACAAACTGATTACGATAGATTAAACTTAGAAATCTGGACCGATGGCACAGTGGCACCGGAGGACTCGCTGCGACGCTCTGCGACGATTTTAGTCCAGCATTTGTCGTTGCTTGCTGGTGCGGAAACTGTTGAAATTGAACAGAAAGAAGAAGTTGAAGAAGGTATCCCATCCCGTGTTTATGATGCACCGATTGAAGAATTGGAATTGACTGTACGTGCTTATAACTGTTTGAAACGAGCCGGAATTACCAAAGTGGGCGAAGTCCTCAAGAAGATGGAAAAAGGTGAGGAAGAAATGCTTTCTATTCGTAACTTTGGTAAAAAATCCTTGGATGAACTCGTGGATAAATTGAGTGAAAAAGGGTACATGACGGTTCCTGGTGTTGATTTGAGCATGTATTTGGATGGTACGTTCACTTCGGACGAATCTGAGTAATACTATTCAACCAGTATTCAGCTAGTATTCAATACAGTATTTAATCAGTGTGTTCAATACTGGCAGTTTAGGAGATAGATGATGCGACATCGAGTTGCAGGTCGAAGTTTAGGGAGGGCAACGGGACACCGCAAGGCACTCTTCCGAAACTTGATCAAAGAATTGTATAAACATGAGCAGATTATGACAACGGAGGCCAAGGCTCGTGCCGTTCGTGGTGACGCTGAAAAGCTGATCACGAAAGCAAAGCATGGTCACTCTGGTCGTATTGATCGCGTCCATGCACACCGTCAAATTGTTTCATACTTGAACGATAAAACCATTGCCAAGAAGGTCATGGATGAATTAGCACCACGCTATGAAGAACGCAATGGTGGCTATACGCGCATGTTGAAGATTGGCAAGCGTCGCGGCGATGCTGCGGATATGGTTATTCTTGAGTTGGTTGACGCTGAGTTTGATGAATAGGTACAGGCTCGTATAGTGCTGCTGTATGTATTATTGTTAGTCTAGGAACACCTTGTACGTTTGTGGAAAAGTTGCCTATGATGGAACTGATTTTCATGGGTTTCAATATCAACCAGACCAGCCCACAATTCAGGGTTGCCTAGAAAATGCTATTGCAAAAATCTCGTCCAAGCATACAAGAATCGTTGGCTCTGGTCGAACGGATACAGGGGTTCATGCTCGTGGGCAAGTGTTTTCGGCACACATTGAGTGGCGTCATGATATTGCAGCATTGCAACGAGCCATCAACGCATCGTTACCATCATCTATTGTCGTTAGCCAACTACAAAATGCCCCCAAACAATTTCATCCTCGCTTTAGTGCGATAGACCGAACATACTGTTATTATGTTCAGTATGAGCCAAACAATCGATCTCCTCGCTCACCATTGACCGACCGATTTGCATATTATGAAAATCGACAACTAAATATCGAGTCAATGAATGAGGCTTCTGATACACTTATTGGAACCCATGATTTCGCGACATTTGGACAGCCCCCACAAGGTGAGAATACGGTCCGTCAGTTAATTTCCGCAGAGTGGGCATTTTCTACATCTGGACAGAACGCTTTTAATCGTCAATCCAGTTTACTCGTGTTTACAGTGACGGCAAATGCATTTCTGCGGAGAATGGTGCGGAATCTGGTTGGGACACTCCTAAGTGTTGGACGTGGGGAGCGTACGCCAGATGAGGTTTTTGCTGCACTGCTGGCACAAAATCGTTCTCAGTCATCACCTCCAGCACCAGCGCATGGTTTGGTATTAGAATTTGTTCAATATCCTGCGGATTTAAACATTTTTGTTTAAACAATTGTTATTTTG
>JBCCFC010000519.1:0-8997 GCA_039029935.1 Chloroflexota bacterium | reverse complement strand
TCGAAATCATTTGGCGTTTCATCAAATATCAGTGGTTGCCCTTATCTGCTTACTCTTCTTTCACCAATCTCAAAGCCGAACTCCAACAGGTCCTCGATTCCATTGGCTCTGAATACCAAATTACTTTTGCTTAGGTACTTAGTGGTGGTGACAGCAATATCTGGTTTATCACAGGATATCATGAGGCGCAGACGGTTCTGCATGATCAAAAACGCTTTATCAAAGATTATCGCAATACACTCTCGCCAGAGGAACGGCAGCAATTACCTCAAATGTCACGGCTCGACCAACTGCTCCAAAACCATATGCTCAACCTTGATGCGCCCGACCATACCCGCCTGCGAAAATTGGTGAGCAAAACCTTTACCATCCGTCGCATCAATGACCTTGCGCCACGCACACAAGAGATTGCGGATGCCTTAATCGACCCTATACAGGCACAGGGGTATATGGATCTGATTGATGATTTTGCTGTGCCGCTGCCGATTACGGTGATCTCGGAAATGCTGGGGGTGCCACCAGAGGACAGACCTCTCTTTAGCCGTGCCTCGGCCATGTTTATCGCACCAGAAACGTTTGAAAACTCGATGCTCGAATATGGTCCCGTCATGCGCGAATTTATCGACTATCTGACCAACATCTTTGCCCAACGTCGTCAAGAACCAAAAGATGATCTGATTTCAGCCTTGCTCCAAGTGGAAGAAGAAGGGGAGCAGTTAAGCGAGGCGGAGATGTATAGCATGGTCGTGTTGTTGATGGTTGCCGGGCATGAGACCACGGCCAATCTCATCGGCAATGGGTTGCTTGCGCTCATGGAATATCCAGAGCAACGTGTGCTACTAGAACGTGAGCCAGAGCGGATTGATGCGTTTGTGGAAGAAATTCTGCGACACAATGGCCCCGCTGAACGTGTGACCATGCGCTATGCTGCCGAAGACACGGAATTGGCGGGCAAGCTTATTCGTCGAGGCGAGCGCGTCACGGTCGTTGCAGGTGCGGCCAACCGCGATCCCAAGCAGTTTGCCAATCCAGACCAATTTAACATGACACGCACGGACAACAAGCACATGGGCTTCGGTTATGGCGTCCATTATTGTGTCGGCGCACCCTTGGCAAGAATGGAAGCAAAAATCGCAGTACAGACGTTGTTACGTCGCCTCCCCAATCTACGGCTGGCGGATCATGCGTACAATGCGGATGAGGGTATTTTGTGGAATACAGGCATCTTGGTTCGCGGGATGGTGCGGATGCCTGTGGTTTGGGATTGATAGTTGGGAAGAGGTTTAAGTCATCTCTCCAAAAATGTCATCTCATCCAACGCATCTACATCAACAACTTCATCCATCCACTCATCCAGTTGTTGATCATCATCGGTCTGTTCAATCATGTTGATAATCTCATGGGGAACCTCCCCAAATTTTCGCTTTAACAACCGAATCAGCCGTTGCTGTGATTTTTGGATAAACGTTTTATGGACGCTAGGGAGTTGTTCGATGACCTCTGGCTGTAGCCCTATCAACCGCTCTTCTGGACGCAGCCCCATCAACCGTTCTTCTGTTGGCATTAATTCGAGTAGCTCTTGTGCAGGAATAAAATCAAGAATTAACTGTTTGGGTCGGGCACGAAGCGTCTCCCAATGTAGATTTTTTTCATATTCCATCAGTGCTTCCGGTGTGATTGGAATCGATTTTTGTTGATACATATCCGTTGCTCCTTTTTCTGTAAAAATTCGCTTTAATGCTTGGATGAGCCAATAGAGATCATCGGACACACGATCTAAGTCTTCTTGCTGTAGAAACGCGAATGCCTCATCGCGTACTTTCTTTTTGCCAGCAAAACATTTCACAAAGGCATTATGTTTTGTTAGCGGCAACTCATTGAGCAGTAACACGGTGACGGGGCGAGACGCTGACTCATTGCTTCGATAGACTCCTTGTTGCTCGGTCGGTGCATAGCCCAATTCGGCTAACTTTTCTGGCGTGGGCGATTTGGCACTCAGCAGAAAGGTTGCCAAACTTTCAGGATTTCGCTTTTCCGGTCGGCCATGACTCTTTTTGCCCAATGTATTTCGTTTATAGAGTGAGTCATACGAAATTGCTTGTTGCCGAGCACTTTCATTGAATGATTCCGTAAATTTAAACTCAATCAGAATATCGCTGGCGTTGGTGTCCCGAATTCCATCGGGTAAATAGGCTCACTCTTCATCCGTCCAGTCGGGATAGTAGGTCCGTATCAGTACGATATCTGCTTCGGGTGGGTCCGTCATCAACGGCATCTTTGGATAGACTCTGATTTCGACCTCTTGCATCAATAGCTCAAATTTTTTGGTGAAAAAGCGATGCCAGTCAATGATGGGCTTTGATGGTTTCAATGATGGATTTGATTCTGGTTGGTGTGATTGGTCTGGCTGCGTTGATGGTTGCTTCATGTGGATAGTGTACAGCAAGATAGAACATTTGAAAAATTAGTGAGTTGACTTCATGGCTGGCTCTGATTATATGGTCAAGGCTGACGGCCAGATGACGCCAAACTGACACGCATCTAGCCAATCAGCATCCTACCCCAGATCTCGCTCTGCTCCCACTCGTGCCAACTCTTCATCCATGCGCAGGCTGAATATCTCCAGATAGACAAACGGCTGTTCCAAGTTGACGGTGCGAATTCGGCGGTTGAGGTCTTGCATGGCCGCTTCATGCGACTGTAAATACTGTGTCCATTGTTGTTGATAGTCGGTGGGTTCGAGCAGTGGGTCCGGTTGCTTTTTGCCAGAGTTGCGCAGACGGCTCCAGAATCCCTCTCTTTTTTTCGCTGCTGGCTGTGAAGGCTCTTCAGGCTTACGGACTACTGCCTGTTGATATTGGGCTTGATACCAGTCATAATTGGATTTGAGTGCGTTGCGCCATGCATCCATCTGCTTCTGCACATCACCACGATTGCCAATCCAGCTGGGCGTCAACTCATTATTTTTGAGGATTTTATTGGCTAACCACTGGTCTTCGGGTACAAGCGACTCTTTACTCAGGTCTAATGGTTTGCCCTGTCCAGGCAAATTGTCAAACATGCCCGCTTCAACGGCATCATCAAGCCGCTTCCCTACGATATCTTGCCAATCTTTCTGGGTCAACGGCTTTTTGAGTTCTTTTATCTCCACATCACTATTTTTGTCATCCTGTGATGTTCCTTGCTCTATTTGATACTCATAAATAAGTTCGTTCTTTTTTGTTAAATTTTGCAATGGCTGTTTTTGGTTTGACGACATATGATTTCTTTTCCTTACAAATAGATTCCCGTAAAATAGGGCAAGAAAAGTTTTTTGTAGGTTTGACAAAAAGATTGTATCATCAGAACAGCAATTTTGATAGTAGTATTATTTGCAAATAGGTTATGCACAGATTGATTTGGATTGGGTGGAATGTCAACGAGCGTCGGCTACGTGCAGGTTGGCGTGTCGTGATATATACAATCTTATGGGTCTTTACCCCCGACCTATTTTTATTAGCTGGCAAACGGCTTACGTTTTGGCTCTTGCAGCAGGATAAACTAGAGAAATTTAGCAGCGACATACTTCATGCACTGTTGACTCTGCTAGCGGTGTTGATCATGACATGGCTGGTGGTTCGATGGCTCGACCGACGCACAATGGCATCACTTGGATTACGATTTCATCGTCAATGGTGGCTTGATTTTGGCTTTGGGTTATGGCTGGGTGCGTTTCTCATGACATTGATATTTGTCGTGGAGTGGTGGGCAGGCTGGATTGTCATCACGGATGTTCTGCATGTCACAACGTCGTTGCCTTTTGCCATCGCCATCTTAGGGCCGTTGTTCATCTTCTTGGTCATCAGTATCACAGAGGAATTGTTGACACGCGGCTATCAACTACGCAATCTGGCAGAGGGATTACATGGAAGCTTTACGCCAAAGACAGCAGTCTTGCTGTCATGGCTCATCTCGTCCATTATATTTGGATTGATTCATCTATTCAACCCTCATGCATCATGGATAAGCACGGTTATTTTGTCGTTAATCGGTGCATTTTGGGGATTGGGGTATGTGCTAACCCAAAGTCTCGCCATGCCCATTGGCTGCCATCTTACATGGAATTTTTTCTTGGGCAATGTCTATGGCTTTCCGGTGAGTGGTAATGTGTTCCCAGCAGCGACCTTCGTCGCCATTGAACAGAGAGGCCCCGTGTTATGGACGGGGGGGGCATTTGGTCCTGAGGCAGGGTTACTTTGTCTATTTGCGCTGGCAATCGGTGTACCGCTCACGGTTCTTTGGGTGTATCATCAGTATGGTATGATTCGTATACAAACAAAAATTGCGATTTATGAAATGGTTAAAAAAAATAGCCGCAAAGAGTTGAGAGGGAATAGAATTTAGTGATGAGCGACAATTTGCACCAACAAACAGATGAACGAACGCCAGAGACACCCCAAACTGATGTATTGGCACATGATGAGCCAGTTTACAATCTGCGTGTTGATCATGGTCCGCAGAGTGCCAATTTTGATGGATACGTTGTTACAAATGAATATACATCGCAGAGTAACTGGCACATGCTGCATCTTTATGCAGAAATCACGCGCATTGATATGTATATCACCTATGCCGTGCAAAAATGGCAATCTGCGGGGGAAAACGTAGAGAATGGCCTACGCGGTCTGGTTGTAACAGACAATGAAGCGCAACAGCTACTTTCGCTTCCCTTTAGTGGGCGCAAAGGGATTACCAATGAGGCTGAAAAAACAGCATTGGATGTTCTTCGACAAACAGTCGAACACGCAGCGCAGCAATCCTATGCCCTCCTCATCAGTGCCCATCAAGAAGGCGTTGTCGCCCGTCTCAACCGCTTTGTCCAGACCTTTGGTCTCAGCAGCTTTGAGCTAGACGCCTTTTTGGTCTGCCTTGCGCCTGCATTGGATTCTCGCTATGAGTACCTCTTTGGCTATCTACAAAACGACATTACACGTCGCCTGCCTACCGTGAATTTAATTCTAGAGATTCTTTATCCTTTTGGTGTTGAACGGCTCCAGTATTTGCCCTATTTCAATGAAGACACAACTTTGATCCAAAACCAGATTATTCATCTCAAAAAGGGTGCGAATGCCTCCCCCTATCGTTTGGGGCAATTGGCATATGTGGATGAAACGATTGTGGCATGGCTCATGGGTAACTATCAACCCTTGAGTGGGTTAGAAACCGCCATTCAGCTTGAATTTGTCCAGCCTCCTGATGTGGGTCAACCTGACACTGGTCAACCTGACACTGGTGGCAAGGATTGGAAGGAGAGGGCGCAGCCAACGGGTACAGTCCTCGACACCAATCTGCTCACAGAATCTGCACGGAAAGTGTTAGAGCGCGCAGTCGATGTCTCTTTGTCTGGTATTGAGGCGCAGGATGAAAAAAGCAACGAGACACAGCCGCTGATTCTTTTTTATGGCGCAGATAAAGTTAGCCAACGATTGGCAACGGCTTTTTTGGCCCAGCAGATGAACCAGCCTTATCTTGCAGTGGACATGGCGACCATTGTCGCTGCATTGGGCAAAAATGAAAGTCCACTCTGGGCGTTGCGTCGTGCATTGCGTGATGCGCGCCTGACTGATGCAATTGCCTTTTTATATAACTGGGACCCATGTTTAAAAGATGGCTTGCTGCCCATTGAACTGCTGAATGAATTGTATAAACACAATGACATGCTTGTGATTGCTAGCGAGGAACAGTGGCAGCCAAGTGGTCTGGAGCGGACGCGAACGGTCATCCAGCTCACGTTTAGCCTGCCCGATCATCATCAACGATTTGCCTTTTGGCATCACTATCTGGCCGATGTATTCGAGCATGATCCCACAATGGAAGAAACGCTATCACCATCAACCTTGGCTGCACAGTTTGTGCTGACCGCCGCCCAAATCCGTGACGCTGCCATCACTGCACAGGACTATGCCATCCAGCAAAATCGTCCATTGGAACTCGAGGACCTCTATGCAGCTGCCCGTGCGCACTCGGGACATCGCTTGAATGAAATGGCACGCAAGATTGAGCCTCGCTATGATTGGGAGGATATCATTCTGCCACCGATGCAGATTGAAATTTTAAAGGAGCTTGTCAACACGGTGCGCAATCGCGCCAAGGTGCTGGAAGATTGGGGTGTGGGCAAGAAGTTGGCGGCAAGTGCGGCGGTGACAGTGCTTTTTGCAGGACCACCCGGTACGGGTAAAACCATGTCAGCTGAGGTTATCGCCAAGAGTCTAGGGCTGGACCTCTATAAGCTTGATCTCTCGAACTTGGTCAGCAAATATATTGGTGAGACTGAGAAGAATCTGGAGAAAATTTTCACCGAGGCACAGAGCAGCAACGCTATACTCTTTTTTGATGAGGCGGATGCTATTTTTGGCAAACGGTCCGGTGTGAAGGATGCACGTGATCGCTATGCGAACATTGAGGTTAGCTACTTACTCCAACGCATGGAATCCTATGACGGTGTGACGATTTTGGCAACAAATCTGCGTGCCAACCTAGATGAGGCATTTTTACGCCGTATTCACTTCGCAGTGGACATTCCTTTCCCTGATATTGATGACCGCATCCGCATTTGGGAAACGTTGATGCCAGCCGATATTCCACGTGATCCTGATCTCAACTTGTTAGAGATGGCACGCCGCTTCAAGCTGGCAGGTGGCAATATCCGTAACATCATCGTCGGGGCAGCTTTTCTGGCGGCGACAGATGATGGTGCGATCACCATGCGCCATCTGTTACATGCGACACGACGTGAGTTGCAAAAAATGGGTCGTCTTGTCTCGGAGGCCGAGATGCGTATTCAGTAGGGCAGTAGTCGGTGGGTCAGTATTCGGTAATCGGCGGTCAGTCACTCATGCTTGCCGAATACCGACCCACCGAATACTGACCCACCGACTACTTATCTTGACGGGTAGCGTACTAAAACTTGTCCTATACGATTTTTGCACATTGTCCCTTGTCCGTACTTCTTGAATCATTCATACTATTTGCCATGCAAACCAACAAACACCAGATTATCCTTGATCGCAAAGGGGATTTAGCACTCTATCGGCAGATTGCTGCCCAATTTAAGAGGCAAATTAATAATGGAACACTGCCCGCTGGTGTCAGGTTGCCCACCATTCGTCAATTGGCCCGTGATTTGGAGACAACGCGCCTGACTGTGCAAAAAGCCTATGATCTGTTGCATGATGAGGGGTTGACCGAAACCATTGTGGGACGCGGGACCTTTGTTTGCCAATCGGCGCGACCACAGCACATCCCCACAATTCTCAATCAGCAATTTAACCCACAGGATGTCCTTCGTGAAGTGCAACAGAGTATTCAGATTAAACAGGTCCATTCAATGGGGGTTGCAACAGGTGATTCGGCACTCTTTCCACAGGATGCATGGCAAGCATGTATCATGGAGGCACAGTCCGATATTGAGAATCTACTTCACTATGGAGATATTGTTGGGGACCCGCAACTGCGTATTGCCATCCATGATCTCGTGTCTGCCGATGGCCTATCGATCTCTGTCGATCAGATACTCATTACCAATGGCGTGATGCAGGGGCTGAACTTGGTGGCACGGGCATTGACCCAGCCAGGTGACATTGTCTTGGTCGAGCAGCCCACATTTTTGGGGATACTTAACTTATTGCGTTCGTATGGGTTGCACCCTCTCCCTATCCCACTGGATAAGGATGGACCAGACCTTGATTATCTTGCCCAGGTGCTAAAACAGCAAGGTATGCAGTGGCAGCGGACAAATCCACAAGCGGTATACCCACAGCGTCCGCTGCTCTACTACACTGTGCCCAGTTTTCAGAATCCGACAGGCTGTTGTTTTTCCAGGGAACGTCGTCTTGACCTGTTGGCGTTAGCAGCACAGCACAATGTTCTTTTGGTTGAAGATGATATCTATCGCAACCTAAACTATACAAACACCGCTGTTCTGCCACTAGCAGCATTGGCAGATGTCAAGCGTGGCGAGGCGGTGATCCATATCAGCAGCTTTTCCAAAGTCTTAATGCCTGGACTGCGTATCGGTTATCTCACCGCACCACACCCCATCCTAGAGCGACTTATCGTCATGCGTCACTTGATGGACCTGAGCGGTACACCATTGATGCAACGTGCGTTGGCACACTTTTTACAACAAGGGGCGTTCAAGCCACATCTCAAACGCATCATGCCTGTCTATGACAAACGCCGACAAGCACTTCTTGATGCTTTACGAACCTTTATGCCCAAAGCAGTTGTGTGGACACAGCCCCAAGGCGGCTTTTGTTGTTGGGTCTCCATGCCACGCTGCTTTGGGGTCGGTGAACTCTCGCGCCTTGCCCTGCGCAATGGCATTACGATTGCAGCAGGGGAAGCGTTTTTGACACAAGGGCCGTTTGTCGCCAAACAAGAGCCAGTGGCAATTGACACAGTGGCAATTGATAGCGAACCAGCCACAACCAAACCATACACGGCTTTAGAACAAGAGCATTTTCGGATTTGTTTTGGCAACGAAAGTGCGGAAGGTATCCGGGCCGCAGTAGCCCAATTAGCCATATTCATTCGTGAACGGTTGGATGAAGGGGATAGCGCATCTGCGTTGCCTCAACAACGACCGTTTATTTAACCTTTTTATGACTCTGCTGAAAAAAGTCCGACTTCTGTAGAGTCATAAAAAGGTTAAATAAACGGTCGTTGTTGAGGCAACGCCCTGGCCCATGATATATTATTATGAAAAGCGATGGATTTATCACATCTTTTGCACATGTTTTGTGACACACGAGTACAGTACATATGGGAACTGGCCTGTTCGGATGATCAGATTTCGTATAGCCGAGATTTGGATACGTGAGGTTCTATTGTACTCTTGTTGTTTGAATCGCTCCTCTTTTTTCTGACATGCTAAGATTGCTTGTCCACCGGAGCACTTCACCACCGTGCTGGGTGACCTGACACGCAAGCGGCGTGGACTGATGGACACACTTGTGG
>JBCCFC010000518.1:0-8998 GCA_039029935.1 Chloroflexota bacterium | reverse complement strand
TCATTTATATAGGTTTTTAAACGTTTATGGACATCCTGACAAAGTGACCGCTCATCCAAATTTGGGTCCATCCCCGGAAATGGTCTTGGCATAATGTCACGCTCCTTATAGGATATAAAAGAATCGCCAAGGTGTATTGGAATTAATGACTCAACCCAACACAACCTTGGCAATTAACGATAGTCTATTATACTACTTTTGGGTGAAAAATGCACGATTCTCGCGTACTATTTTCGAGCTACACTCGACGCTCAGGCAGGGATGCCTAAGCAACTATCCAACCAACGCCAACAAGCCCTGTAACGCCCGATAGAAGACCCTCGCCAGTGGTGTGGGTGTGCTGTCGGATGGTAGCCAAGGGGGAAATCCACCCGTCGCCATTGGTTCATCAAAGCGATTGTTCCAACCATTGCCATCCCACAAAATATCACCAGTGGGAATGCCCAACGAGCGCACAAACGGATCGGGGTCATAGCCATTATTCTCATAAACATTGTCATGCAAATAGTTGTTCTCTGGGTGCGGTGCAACATCCAACTCATCGGCACTATAGAGCGTGATCAGGCTAAACAGCGAGGTCCCCGTTGTCTTGTTGCCCCGGAACTCATTCTCATAGACCTCGATGTTGTCCGAGCCAAAGATGAGCAGCCCTGTTCCCGGCGGAACCTGTGACACCGTTGACCCCGGTGGACCGTCATTGATGCGGTTGTTGTTCTCGACAATGTTGTTGTAGACCTTGCCCACACGACTGACCTTGGAGTCGAGACGCGGCAGTACCACATAGAGAATGCCCAACGAGTTGTCATAGATGTGGCAGTCATAAACATCGCCATTGATCGAATTCTCGATTTCCACACCAATCACGCTGTCATACACCTCACAGTTGCGCACGATAATGTTCTCGCTCTGCCCTGCATAGATGGCCGCATCGTTGACCCCACTGGCGACCACATGCTCCACCAGCACATCCCGTGAGCGCACCGGATAGATGCCATAGGTTCCCGTGTTGTGTGTTTCGAGATGATGCATATGCAGCCCGGTGACACCTTCGGTTAAGAAGCCATTATTCGTGTAGTCAACCGCAGTCAGGTAGGCGATGGTGAAGTTATTACCAGAGGCCACCACTGCTTCGGGCAATGCTTTCTGTCCATCAAAAATAGGATATTCACCCGCCTCATTGGGGATGCCTTGGAGTGTCAAATCGCTGATGTCAATGACCACACGCTCATGGTATGTGCCATAGGGAATCAGAACCGTGTCGCCGGGTCGAGCGCGATCCACGACCGACTGGATTGTTTCCCCTGCCTGCACCGTGAGTTCCTGTGGCGCACGATCCGCCACATTCTGCCCACTCGACCCGATATTCATCGCCGCTGCAACCGCCCGTGTTGGGTTCTCCACGCGCTCAATGGTTGGTAGGCCAGACAACGCTACCGTCGGCACTTCGGGCAGACTACTTTCATCAGTCAATGCATGGAGGAAGGCCACCAAATCACTCTTTTCCTGTTCATTCAACGGGAAGCCTTGGATAAAGACATCGATCTCTTTGCCTGCCTCGGTATCTTTCCCTAACCGGCCACGACCTCCACTTTCGGCATAAAACTGGATCACCTCCTCCAGTGTCTCCATCGAACCATTGTGCATATACGGTCCGGTCAAAGCGACGTTGCGTAGCGTTGGCACACGAAACATGCCATCGGGTGAATCATCCATAATGCCACGACCCACGTCATCGCTCTCGACACCGATCATGCGGAAGGTATCGCTGGCAAAGGTCGGGTTGGCGTGGCATTCAAAACAGCGTGTGGCCCCTGAACGAAACAGCGAAAGTCCACGCCGCTGGGCCGATGTCAGCGCGTCAAAGTCGCCAGCTGCATAGCGATCAAACGGTGTATTGTTGGCCGTAAGCGAGCGTTGGAAGGTCGCAAGCGCACGGGTGATATTGTCAAAGCTGACACCATCTGCTCCATATGCCGCCTCAAACAACGCCACATAATCCGAAATCTCAGCCAGTTCCGTCTCCGTGGTCGCCGGGTCCGCATTCATCTCCGTACTCTCCATCAACGCCGTGGATGCCTGTTCCTCTAGTGAATCCACACGACCGTCATGAAAGAGAACGATGGGATAGCCCGTGTTCCAGACAGTAGGCGCATTGCGTGTCAACACTGTGCCATCTGCCGTCACAGCGGTGGGTCGGCCATCGCTAAAGCCCTTGTCAGGGTGGTGACAGGTCGCACAACTCATGTCGTTGTTGGCCGACAAAATGGGGTCAAAGAAGAGCTGTCGCCCCAATTCAACCTCATCTGGATTGAGTTCGGCCAGTTCGGGAAAATCACGCAGCAGCCCCGTATAGCTGGGAATGATACTACGTACACCCGCTCCGGACTCTTCGTCAGGGATGAACGCCTCCGTTTCGATGGGGGTGAACGCTGCCACGGCAACGACGGCAACGAGGAGAATAATGAGGACAAGAATGAGCCGTCCAATCCATTTGCCAATGGTTTTGAGCATTGTGTTAATTCCCTTCTTCGTGTAATGTTTGTAGATAGACAATCACTGCATCCAACTCTTCGCTTGCAAGATTTTTTGCCAGCCCCTTGGTCATCACATCCTCAAACCCCTCAACCAAATAGGCACTGGGATCGAGCACCGAGGTCAACAGATAGGTCCGCGCATCTTGTCCTTCCACACGAGAACTTGCTCGATCTGCCAGCCCATAAAGCGATGGCCCCACCTTGACATCATCCGGTGTGAGCAGATGACAGGCGGCACAGTGGCGTGAATAAACCTCTAAGCCGAGTTGTTCCTCCTGTGTGAACGTCGGCTTTGGTGGTGCGTTTGAAGTATATGAACCACAAGCTGTCCCTGATAGTGTAAGCAATGTGAGCGCAACAAATAGGTGTTGAATCTTCATCATGGCGGTATCTTACCACCAAAAGTTTTGGGAGGGGAAATTTGTTCGCAACATTTTTGTCATTGCATAGAAATGCATAAATCTGTTGTATACTAATCGAAAGCCAGTAACACAGACTGCCAATCTGTAACCAACACAAGGAGAAAACCATGAAAGCAGCCGTTTTACACGAAGTCGGCCAACCACTCAGCATTGAAGATGTCACCGTTGACAACCCCGGCCCCCGCGAAGTGCTGGTCCGCACCGTCGCCACAGGCGTCTGTCACAGCGACTTACACTATATGAACGGCAGCTATGCCACACCTCTGCCCAGCGTGATGGGTCACGAAGCCGCTGGTGTTGTCGAAAAGGTCGGCAGCGATGTCCGCTATCTCCAGCCTGGTGACCATGTAATTAGCTGTATGTCCATGTTCTGTGGCAGTTGTAGCTATTGTCTCACAGGCAAACCCTATGGCTGTGATAATGTGGACACCCTGCTACGAGGCGATGATGAGCAGCCACGTCTTTCACAAAATGGGACACTGGTTCATCAAGGCTATAACTTAGGCTCCTTTGCCGAGATGATGCTGCTCCACGAACACGCACTGGTCAAGATTCGGCGCGACATGCCACTGGATCGCGCCGCACTCATCGGCTGTGCCGTGACAACGGGTGTTGGATCGGTCATTCACACAGCCAAGGTCGAGCCAGGCAGTACAGTGGCGATTATCGGCTGTGGCGGTGTCGGGCTGTCAGCCATCAACGGAGCGTCCATCGCTGGCGCAGGACGCATCATCGCGGTCGATGTCCACGACAGCAAGCTTGAACTCGCCAAACAATTTGGTGCCACGGACGGCGTCAACGCCAGCAAAGTTGACCCTGTTGAGGCCATTGTGGACATGACCGATGGCGGCGTTCATTATGCCTTTGAGGTGTTGGGGCGCAAGCAGACCTGTGAGCAGGCATTTGCCATGATCCGACCGTCTGGCACAGCCTGCATCATCGGCATGGTCCCCGAAGGCGTGAAGATTGAGCTAGAAGCGTCAGATTTCTTGTATGACCGACGGCTGATTGGCTCCAATATGGGGTCGAACGTATTTCGCATAGATATGCCAAGATTTGTGGATTTCTACCTACAAGGGCGACTGAACCTCGACGCCATGATTTCCAAACATGTGCCATTATCAATGGTCAACGAAGCCTATGATGAAATGTTGACGGGCACAGTGGCACGGAGTGTAATCACATTTGATTAAAGTAACACAGGCATCCTGCCTGTCACGCTACCTGGGGAACGATATTGAACAATGAATGAGTTGATTCTTGTGGTCGATGACGAGCCAAAGATTGTCAAATTGGCTCGTGACTATTTAGAACGAAATAGCTTTCGTGTAGCCATAGCCAACGATGGCATCACAGCCTTGGCATCGGCACGTCACCAACGCCCTGATCTGGTTGTGCTGGACCTCAACCTACCTGGCATGGATGGACTGGATGTCTGCCGAGCCTTGCGGCGAGAATCTGCCGTACCGATTATCATGCTCACGGCAAGAGCCGAGGAGACGGACAGGCTCATTGGCCTAGAATTGGGGGCGGATGACTACATCACAAAGCCCTTCTCTCCGCGCGAACTGGTGGCAAGAGTACGCGCCGTATTGCGTCGTACCCAAGGCGATTTACAGCAATCACAGGGCGTTGTGCGTGTGGATGATTTGGAAATTGATCTCAACGGACACAAAGTGATGCGTGTCACTGAGTCTGAATCTGGGTCAGGCTCTGAGTCCATCCGTTTGACACGCATCGAGTTCAACCTGTTGGCTACCTTGGCGCAACACCCAGGACAGACATTCTCGCGTTCACAGCTACTGGATCGGCTACATGGCGTGGCGCATGGCGGCTATGACCGCAGTGTGGATGCCCATATCAAAAATTTACGGCGTAAGCTGGAGCCAAACCCCAACGAACCGCAGTACATCTTGACCGTGTATGGCATCGGCTATCAGTTCGCAGAATAGCTGCGTTTAGCGCACACATCCCGGATAAGTCTCCCCTTGAATAGGATAATACACTGGCCCCTCACCCTCTTTGGTATAGGTTGATTTCGACGACATATACGACAACGCAATCGCTCGCCGCCACGTCTGTGAACGATTGGGCGCGGTGTAGTGGGGCAACAGCGAATGAAAGAAAAGACCGCTCCCCGCCTTCATGGGCAACATCACCATATCATCGGTATTATAATACGCTTCATCCACAACAAAATCATCGGTGACACTCACATGCGGTAGCGCACCCAACTTGTGTCCTGCTGGAATCGCCGCCATACACCCATTTTCCAGCGTGGCATCATCCAGCGGAAACCAACACGAGCATAGGTCCATCGGCGCAATCGGCCAGTAGGGTGAGTCTTGGTGCATCCCTTTGGCCGACCCCACCTCTGGCGGTTTGAGCAGCAACGCATTACGAAACATCTTGATATCCGGCCCCAAAATTTGCGTCAACACACTCAGGATATTGGGATGCAAGCCCAGCTTGTTGAAGAGATCATCCTCTTGCACAAGGTCATCAATCTTACGGATGCCATCGCCCGGATGGTCAACCGTCATTTCACCACGCTGCACACGCGGCTCGATCTGGATGCGTAGCTGACCACGCGGACGGTCGCCATGTGTGTATTCGCGCAGCCGTACTCCCAATGCTGCCACATCGTTGGTGCTGACCAAATCCTCGACAACGATATAGCCGTCGCGATGATAGTCGTTTAGTTGTTGGTCTGTTAGTTGAATTGGCATAGTGTTTGTTCCTTGTTTAGGCTGCAACAGCCTCTAACTCACTGGTCGATTGTGCCGACTCTTCAACAAATTGATAAAATTGTTGAAAATCCTCAATATTCATAATGGCATCAAAAATATCCTTGAGTTTTGTATCAGCCATAATTGACGATAAAAATGTTTGAATTTTTAAATAGTCCTCTGCATATGGCTTATAACGCCATAAAATTAACTTCAGAATATCTTGACGACGTGATTCACGTTCTTCTTTGCGCCCTTCCAGACGCCCCTCTCTACGCCCCTCCAAGTGCCCTTCTTCTCGTGCTTTGCGCCCTTCATCTCGTGCATTACGTGCCTCTTCCTGAGCCGCTTCAATTTGCTGACGCCACCGTCTGAGGTAGGGCGTATCCAGTGACCATTCATCCTGTTCCATCATTGTCTCAATCATTTTTACAATCTCCTCATCTTGTAATAAGGCCAACAATTCAATCAATAACCGATGTTGCGTTTCTCTATCCGGTACAGACCGAATTGACTGATAAACCTGCGGGATGATTTCCTGTGGTTGTTCTAGCTTGGTTTGTCCCACCAATGGAAGCAGCACAGGACGCCCCTCAGCGAGCAATTTCAATGGGTCTAAGGTCCAAAGATGAACAACATCATATTGCCACGCCAGCGTCACACGGTTGCCGATGCCCATGACTTGGTGATGACCCGTATCCGTGACATTGGTCTTTTCACCGATGTAGAAGACCACGCTATGAATACGCATCCTACGTTCTTGGTCCGTAAACCCGACAATGTAGTCCAACACACGAAGACGCATTGGCCGTTCAGAACTCTTGCCTTGAAATTCAATGTGTAAGAGGACTTGGTAAGGGCTCTTTTGTTCATCATCTTCACCGGGCTGCACCGTTACCCAGAAAACCAAGTCCGAGTAGGTGGCGTTTGGATTTGGTTGTAGTTCAATGTTGGCGGACGTAATCGTGATGACCTTTCTCTTAAGCAGCCATTCAGCGAAGTCATGCGGTGCTATTTGTACCAGCCGTTTCAGAGGACTGTCTGTTTTGTTCATTGTGTTCTCCGATGTTTGGATCAATTTTGTTTAGTGATATTGTCGATATCACCTTTGTATCAGGTAGTATAAGGAATGGCAGGTTGATTGTCAATGATGATAGAGTATGCATGAAAAACTACCAGACTTCTAGGTCAAACTCCTCCTCTGGAATACCAGCTACCTCTAACATATTTTGACAAATCCGTTTTACACTTTCTGAGGACAAGTTTACATAAAGTCAACAGCCGTTTGAAAGTTGCCGACACGTTCCTTCAAATTTCTCTTGTTTGATATACTGTGAGATTTCTTCAGCTACTTTTTCAAAATCACTCGCTCTCCATTGTACGACACACTCAGCGGTTGAATGAAGAACGTCACGCCAACTTTCTACCGTATATGATTCACCAAGAATTGTCAGGCCCTTTGGTTTTTCTGTCCGCCCTGACGATTCTTGTAGCTCCCCCAACATAGGCCAAATTTCATTGACCTTAGCCACCAACCATTGCGCACGTTCTCGAATTGCATAACCATCCCATGTATCGTACTCACCGGAGAAATAAGCACTATTGAGTAGCAGACCATGCCTTGCCAACTTCTTTTTCTTTGTCGCAAAAATATTGTTGGACATAGAGGAGTTCCATTCTTGTGTTACAAGCGTCAAACTACCAAGTGTGTGCAATAATTCGTAATCTTGTTCCCAGTCTTTGCCGATGTGTTGTCTCCATGCCTCAGTGAGCGTTTGTGGCATAATATGCTCAACCGTTGGCTCATCATCCAATTGTGTAAATGCTCCATCTTCGGCAGAGAGATGCTTATTAATCGTACTGAAAATCAACGCTAATTTTTCTCTGGTATACCTACTCTTGTTATATAGTTCTACATTTTCTGCCGATTGTCGTAGTCTCGAATCACTGGGAAAACTTCTCGACATTAAACTCTTTTTCAAGGAGGCATCAAAATTTTTGAGGTCAATATCCCTTGATAAAACGGGAAATATTTTATTTAGGTAATTTGTCGATTCCTTTGCTAAAAAGCGACGGACAAGGTACGTTTCCAATGACCGTAAACCAGCCAAAAATTCATCAATGCTGAGGATACCCTGTTCAACATGGTCATACATGACTCTGCTGAAAAAAGGGTGTAAACCAAGGGGAAAAGCAGAACGAGGAGGAGAGGGGAGAGGATGTGGCAAACAAGAGGGAATGGGAAGAAAGAAGAGAAGGAGATGAGATAGATTTAAGAAACATTAAAAGATTTTCGCTATGTTCTTTTAGATGTTTATTTTGATATAAATAAAAAAGTTGATGAAGGTCCTGACAGAACCTTACCGAAAATACGGCGCGCATTAACCATCATAGCGGAGTAAATCATGTAGCAAGAGACATTGTATTTGCCACGCATAGGAACTTTGCCATGCGGTAAAGGATGAGTGACAGAACGAACGGTCGCCTCAACAACAGCCCGAGGATTAGACCCATCAGAATGTTGCGCAATCCATTGACGTTTCAAAGCATTGCGCAAATTTTGTTAATTAAAGTAGATAGCAAGAGTACGCCCTTCCTTGGACGGTTTAGCAGCACAAAGAGAGAGTAAAGGACACAACTCACAGTGGTTAGGGTCAGGACGACCGATGAAGGTCGTATCAGTTCGACCCTGAGAAACAGGAATCTCCTGACCTTCGGGACAAGTCATTTTAGTAGGCGTACCATCTTCATCACAAGAGATGTCAAACTGAGCAAGCCCAATGCGATTGGGGTCAGGTTGAGCCCCACGAATGGCAGAAACGCACGGCTTGATGCCAACATCTTCCAAACCTTGGTCTAACTCAGGACTGTTATACGCCCCATCGCCATACATCGTCTCCATATCCGTTCGTGCTTGTAAGTCGGGGAGCGCATCCAACAAGAGTTGAGCATCATCAACATTATTTGAATCGGTTCGGACATCAATAATGAGCTGAAAGTGGTTTTCGGGATCAGCGGTTTCGATAAGATTCGTGACATAACCTTGATAGTCTTCGCCTGCTTTGTGACGGTAGGTTGCCTCTAAATCATCTGGCGATTGGACACTTCCTGCTGATAGCTCGGAGGGTGTTCGTACAACTAGATTTGTATCTGCTGCATTTTCATCTGCTACCGCTTCATCTGCTGTAGTTTCATCTGCTATCGCTTCATCTGCTATCGCTTCATCTGCTATCGCTTCATCTGCTGTAGTTTCATCTGCTGTAGTTTCATCTGCTGTAGTTTCATCTGCTATCGCTTCATCTGCTATCGCTTC
>JBCCFC010000517.1:0-9005 GCA_039029935.1 Chloroflexota bacterium | reverse complement strand
GTTGTACTATGTTTTAGGTTGCCATAAAGTTAGTATCGCAGATTGGCTATCTGCGGGTGTGGAACAGATAATCAATCTGTTGTACTATGGTTACGGTTGCCATAAAGTTAGTATCGCAGATTGTCTATCTGCGGGTGTGGAACAGATAATCAATCTGTTGTACTATGTTTAGGTTGCCATAAAGTTAGTATCGCAGATTGTCTATCTGCGGGTGTGGAACAGATAATCAATCTGTTGTACGATGTTTAGGTTGTCATATAAAAATGGCGTTGGTCATCTAATGAGACGCACACATCGCTGCCCACGTCACACTAACGACCAACGCCAATCAATTTGTAAATTAATTTATCGAGGTCTATCACTATCCGCTGATGACCGACACACCAGTACACCGACCACCGACTACCGCCAAACCACCGTCCCCGTCACACTATCCAACGTTAAACGCACAGGCGTTCCAGGCTGAATCTCAATATCACCCAATGCAGGGAACGTGGGTAGATAGGCATCATAAGACTGACCAGTATCATTCCACTTCTCAATGCTGCTCAAACTGATACTCGGTGAGCTGCCACTGGCGTCGTTATGGAGTGCCGTACCAGAGAGCAGATGGGGTTTATCCAGCGGCGTTATCACCCATGTAAAGTCGCTGCCCCCTGTGGCGTAGAGCGTTGGCTCAAACACGTTGGCATCGGGGATACGACCCAGCATGGACCAAACGGCTTGTTGTGGTGGTGCATCAGGCAGGTCTACAGTGACACGATAGACACCACCAGCACTCACAGCGATATCTCCCAAGAAAGGCAGGTTGGGCAGATAGCTGTCATAGCTCTGGCTGACACTGTTCCAACGGTCGATGGCATTGATCGTGGGGACAACCGCATTGCCATCTTGACTGGTGTTATTTTCGATGTGATCCATGAGCGTCTCGCCGCTGGTAATACCCTCCATAACCACGGGTAAACCCACCCAGCTAAAGTCGGTCGATCCTGTTTCGTGCAAGGCATAGTCAAATTCACCAAGCCGAATCGAATCAGCCGTTGTATTGTTACAGGTCGCAATTGTACGGATTTGATAGATGTGATTCACAGTGGGGTCGGCGAGTCCGCTATTAAAATCAAAATAGCTAAACGACTCATTATTCACCGTGCTATCATTGATGACACCCACACGGTCTGTGGTGGGGTGCGAATCTCCGGGTGTAAAATAGGCCGACTCACTGCGCCAAATCTCATAGCGATTGCCCACCAGTGGCGCGGTCCAGCGCAGACGAATGCCGCTAAAGCCAACACGGATGATGCTGGGTGAGACGGGGAACGCACTCGTGCAGCCATCGACAGGTGTGGGGATGACAATTGATGTCGGCGTTGGCGTAGGTTGAGGGGTTAGCGTTGGCGTATTGGTCTGTTGCGGGACTTGTTGAGTCGCAGTGGGTGTGCGAGTTGGGGTACGGGTTGGCGTGCGAGTTGGTGTGCGCGTAGCCGTCGCTGCTGGTATATCTGTCGCTGTCGGGGTATGGGTTCTAGTCGGCGTATTCGTTGGTGTATTGGTCGGTGTGGGCGTTGGTGTTGGCGGGACACAACTAGCGGGCAGCGTGTTCCCTGCCAACATAATATCATAGATATCCGTGTTGTCGATGACACCATTGTTGGCAAGTGATGTCACCAGTTGTGCATTGGGTCCCCAGGCATAAACAGGCACATTCTGAGCTGTGTGACTGCCCGTTGACCATGACGCCGAGGGAATGTTGCCCTTGCCATTGTTCTGTGTTACCTGTAGACCACCCGTTTCATGATCAGCAGTAACAAGCACCAATGTATCATTGCGTCCAGCAACCCACTCCAGCACGGTGGAGACAGTGTTGTGAAATTCGACCGTCTCGTAGACGCTGCGTTCGATGTTATTCGCATGGCCCGCATGGTCAATCCGGCCTCCCTCAATCATCAGGAAAAAGCCATCCTCATCTTGACTCAAAATCTCAATCGCACTCTCTGCCATCTCCGAAAGGTGTGGATAGGTGTCATAGAAGTTGCTGTTGCCGACGGCATAGTCGCGCTCATAGGCCATGTAGTCAAAGCCAAACTGACCCGATATATAGGTGGCAGTGGCGGGGTTGAGTGCCTGCATCTGCGCACGGTTTTGAACCACCGTATAGCCTGCGTTGGTTGCCGCATTGGTTGAGATACCATTCTGATAGCCACCATACATCAAGTTGGGGCGTGTCTGGGTGAACATATCGTTGGCAATTTCGGCAAGCCGATTGCGGTGCGGTTCATGGGCTGCAAAGGCGGCAGGGCTGGCGTGGTTGATATAAGTATTGGTCACTAGCCCCGTGCTGAGACAACGGTCACGTAGATATTCTAATGCCGTCTCACGTTCGCTGCCATCCCCCGGATTTGCCACGCTAATAACCTGTGTATTGTACTTGAATCCCGTTGCCATGGCGCTGGCCGAGGCCGCAGAGTCTGTAACAGGGTTGTTGTTGGCATAGGTGCTCATCTCTGCTTTGTAAGGTGCGGACTCAAAAATTAAGTGGCCTTCTGCACCTGCATAAAAGATGCTGCCCGCATCCACCGCTTCAAAGCCCATGCCATCACCAAGTAGCAAAATAACATTCTTGGGTGTCGTCCCAGAGATAGAGGTCGGCCAAGGAGTCGGTGTCTGTGTTGGCGGTGTGGTTGGCGATGGTGTTGGTGTATTGGTCGGTGGTGGTGTATTGGTCGGTGTCACATTGGCAAGCAGTGTGCTGACTTGTAGCAAGGGGCGTGAGTTGATGATGGGGGCTTCGTCGCAGTAAAAATCAATGCCATCGCCGGAACTGTTGTTGCCAATGATGATGCCATGATTGTCGGTAGGGTTGTTGACCCACGCTTGCACGGCGGCGACCCCGGCTTGGTTCAACACAATTGTATGTGACCCTGTACCGTTGGGCGCAAATTCACCGATGAGCGTATTGTCGCGATCAAGACTACCCTGTGCCCCCCCTACCTGCCAATTCGTATTGATCGTCGCCCTGTTCCATGTCACACGGCTCTCATCCCAAGTGCGTTTGAGCGCATAAATCTGATAGGTGGCATTACTGCTATCCGTCACATTGAAGGTGATGGTGGCAGCATCAACAACCGCGCTTTCTGAAATCACACCCACATCCCAACGCATCACCGTATAGAGGTCATCCCCTGTCCCTGATGGGTCGTTGCCATCGACAAAACACTGCGTTTCTGCCCCACTATTTTCGGTGGGCCTATTTTCATTCAAGGTCGCTGCACGATTACCTGTGTAGCCTGTGTAAGGATATAGCCCATTCTGAAAGCTGGTGACTTCGGTCTGTTGAACCTCAGCCGGAATGATGGCAAGGGGCTGTGAATCATTTGCAAATACACTGTTTGTGTTGATGCGTTCAGGAGAATGATGAAAAAAGATGTTTGTGCCTAGCAGGGACACCGCTATGACAAACAGGAGTATGGAATAGCGCGTTATGCTCCAACGCACCGACAGTATATCAATCAACCGCATATGCAAATTCCTCTTAAGGCTAAATAGAAAGTTTGTAAGTCTTTACACTAACGTATCTTAAGCCAAAAAAGGTCATGTATTTGATGTCAATTTGCTGTCATTGTTGATATTTTATATGTAGGGTATATTTTGAGGTTTCTTAGATGGGTCCAATCTCCGTCTCCGAACCTGTCCCGTCAAAATAACCTATTCCTCAATTTATCCTTTTGCCTGTTTATAGGCATCCAAAACCCTCTCCCGCGCCCATTTGTGATCAACTATGGGCATTGGATACTGTTCGCCAATGACACACTGACAGGTGCGCTGTTCTAATGGCGACATTTTCCACGGCTCATGGATATACTTTTTCTCAACCCGTTGCAATTCGGGGACCCATCGCCGTACATAGTCGCCTGTTGGATCAAACTTTTTACCTTGAGTAATCGGATTAAAGACGCGAAAATAGGGGGCAGCATCCGTCCCTGTGCCAGCCGTCCACTGCCAACCACCATTGTTGGCCGCAGGATCGCCATCCAGCAAGTGCTGCATAAACCAACGTTCACCCCAACGCCAATCGATCAGTAAATGTTTGACAAGAAAGGAGGCGACTACCATGCGCGCACGATTGTGCATCCATCCGCTTTGGCGTAGCTGACGCATGGCTGCATCCACAAATGGATAGCCTGTGCGCCCCACACACCACGCAGCAAAGGCATCTGCATCGTTATCCCACACGATGTTGTCATACGCTGACCTAAAGCTTTGTTGACGCACATGGGGAAACGCTGCCAAAATGCTGATATAGAAGTCACGCCAAATTAGCTCACTCAGCCATGTCTCAGCACTTTGACGACCTGTGGCATCCCCCAATACCTCGGCCTGCTGAATTGCCTCCATTGCCCCGACTGCCGCCAACCGTGCCGATATCATGCCAAAACGCAAATAGGGGGACAATGATGATGTTCCGGCAATCGCGGGCCGATCTCGGCTGTCAGCATAGTCACGAATGGCGTATGTTTGTTGCTGACCCTGCGCAGGGATGCGCACATGTTCCTGAACAGGAATACGCACATATGCACCCAATCGATCTTTGGCCGCAGATTCTCCAGGCGGAAATAAGGGTGCGATTTCAGAAGACATGGTTGGGTCTGTTGGTATAGGCTCACTTGAAATGGTCTCTGGTGTTGGTATATTCTGTGGCGCAGGCAAAATATGGTGGCGGGTTAGATGGGTGGTTGCTTCCCACTTGCGTCGATAGGGCGTGTAGACCGTGTATGGACGGCCATCGTTCTTGAGTACGGTCCCGGGTGTGCGGATTGACACGCCATCGGTTAGGTGCAATGATAAGGCTGCTTGAATTTGTTGGTCACGTGCGGTTGCATAGGGTGAATGATCGCGCTCGGCAAAAATGGCGGTGACATTGGCCGTCTGCACAAACTCGCTCAAGACAGTTTGTGGTCGCCCTGAACGCACAATTAGCTGGCTGCCCCTCGCTTGAAGTGACTGGGCGAGGATACGTAGCCCCTCCAGCAAAAAGCCAAATCGTTGCAGACTGAAGTAGGGGGATTTTGGAAAGATTGGATCAAGAATAAAGAGGGGGATGACGTGGCCGTCAGGATGTGCTGTCGCATGATCGATGGCGGCATGAAGTGTTTGGTTGTCTGTGAGTCGCAGATCACGCCGTATCCACCAGATGGCACAGGACATATATAATCCCCCAAATTTTATAGGAAGAGCCGGAAGGCTAGGAACGGTCAAGTTCTGGCTGAAAGCTGACGGCTGAGTAGCTGAGAGCTTATTTATGCTTGGGCTGTTGACTCAATTGGCTTTGGTGGATTGACCAGCCGTGTAATCACCTGTGCAATCCAGAGGCCAAGCCAGATAATTGCTGCCAACGCAAAGACACTCAGATACTCAATCATGGGAATCCGAATAATCTCGTCTAGTTTGTCCCATCCACGAGAATTATAGACCCAGAGCGCACAGACCACATAAACAGCCGTGATACCCGCCCGTACTGCACGTGATAGCCCCAAGCCGTGCATTTGTGTGATGACAATCAACCCGGCAAAGCCAAAGCCAAACATCGGCCATACGTTTGTGCTCATATAAGCGACCAATGTGCCATGGAGCAATACCATCCCTTCTTGTGTAAAGGTCCACCACCGATTGAGGTGAGCGCGTGTGAAGAAGAGGCTTCCTTGTAGCATCAACAAGAAGGTATAAAAGAAGCCGATCAGATGTCCGCTTGTAGCCTCGGTTGGGTGATACCAGAAGGTATAGATGATGGCCCATGAGAAGACATAGCCATGATACTTTTTGACAAAGCTGGTCACACGTTTACCCAACGGTACTTTTTGCCCAAAGAACAGTCCACGTCGCGGTGTCTCCATCAGTAATACAAGCACCAAAAGCAGGACAACAGAGAACTGTGAACTCCAGATCGAGACATCCTGCGCCAAACCATCATACCAAACATGGGTCTGCACCATGTGTAAGATGATAAAGAACCCGTTGACACCCAGTGCCGCATAATTTACTCCATGCAATCCTGTGGTGTAGCGTAGTTTGTTACGCTGTGCATAGTAAATTAACCCCCAAATGGCGACTTGATGTACAAGATAGAAACTCCAGGCGGTGATGCGTGCCGCCATCGACTGTTCGGGCAATTGCCAATAATACCAAGATGCCCCTGTGTCTGGCAGATGTTGAATAGCTGCCAATCGAGGACCCAAGCCCCAGATGGCCGCTGTAAATAGGAAACTAGCGGCGATGCCAACCCATAGAATCTGTACATCTTTTCGTCTTTTTTGTGTGTTTTCTGTCATTTTCTCACTTCCTGATAACTAAAAAGTGCTTTCAGCACTTCGGCTAGTCAGCACTTCAGCCTGATAGCTGACTGGCTGACTGGCTGACTAGCTGACTATCTATACTGCCCCATAACGCACTGCTGGCTGGCGAACACGTGCGTTGTCTGTTTGCGCCAAAACTGCATTCGCAACACGGATGCCGCCCAAGGCGACCGCTGCGGTTGATTGTCCGGGGAAAATACTATCACCGACCATCCACAAATTGGTGTCTAACTTGGGTGCCCAGGTCCGAAACAAATTGGTCTGTGGAAAGCCACCGACCCAACCCCATTGGCGACGGGTAAAGCGATTGAATGTGACGGGGGTGCCGGGTTTAATCAAGTGTGCAGCATCACGAATATTGGGAATCACACGTTCTGCAAGCATCAACATCTGATCGACATAGCGGTTCTTTAAATTTGTATATTCATCGAGATCGTTTTCATACAAATCCCACCATTTGCCCAAATTGGTGTGGGTGCTGATGGTTAAGGCTCGCTGCCCAGCAGGGGCGCGTCCCGCATCCCACTCTGGACTCAGCGACATAAAAATTGTGTTGCCTTCACCCATCGTTGCAGAATCAAGTTGATTCTCAGATGTTTGCGGTGCAATGAGCTGATGATGAAGTGGGCTGTCTTTTGGAACGGCGCTGTTGTCTAGCCCGACATAGATCATAAATGCCCCCCACCCATCGGTAGAACCCTTTGTAGGTCGAGCAGGCAAATTTTGTAATGCGGGTGGTGTATGCTCACCCATGAGCTTGGCAATATTCCAAGGAGGTAAGTTGGCAACCACGATATCTGCTGGAAAGGAGTGACCGCGTTTGGTTTCGACCGCAACAGGCACACGTTGATGGCCGCGCTGCTCTGTGACAATACGCGTGACTTCTTGACGATAGCGCACCTCACCACCATGATCGCGCACCGCCTGTGCAATACATTCCGCAATGCGCCCGATGCCACCCTCAAAATGAACGACACCGCGTCTGGGCAAATCCAGTGCCGATGCCCCAAATAGTCCGTAGACATGAGGGCTTGTGGTTTGTGCCGAGATCAATAGTTGGGCGTCGATAAACTGTCGTAGCTTTTCTGTCTTGCGATCAGCCCCTTTGGGTAAGTGTGCAGCCAAGGAGCGAACACCATCCGCCCAGAGTAAGGGGTTTAAATGCGATTGTGGATTGCTGCCCAGCCATGAAAGTCCCTGCTGAACAAGCTGTATCCCTTCGGCCAAGGACTGAGGCGGCCATGCTGGGCTGCGCATGGCCAAATCCCAGAGCGCATCCGCTGTTTTCTCTTGCCACCGCCAAAAGGCATCACTCTGTTCGCCAAAGGCGCGACGCCGCTCATCCCAACGACGCTCATCGCCCCAGCGTGTCACGACATCGCCATCGGGCAGATGCACCGTCATTGCTGGATTAGACGGGTGTGCGGGCCATGCATCAATACCAACGGCCTTTGCCACAACATCCATTGGCCCACCTGGATAAAAGCCACCTGCCAATGTCGCACCCGCATCAAACCTATACTTTTGATGATAAAATGTTCCTGCACAGCCACCTGGATAGACATGTGCTTCTAGCACCGTGACATCTAACCCCGCCTGTGCCAATAACGCTGCCGTGGTTAAACCGCCAATGCCCGCGCCAATCACTACTACTCGTGACATTTTGTGTCCTTTTTGTAGTTGACAGTGAATAGTGAATAGTGATTAGTGTTAACACATTTATACCCACACACCCATACGCTATCACACTATTACACTATTACACTATCACACTATCACACTATCACACTGATTAAGCCGCTGCCTGATACGCATACCCCTGCTCAAGTAAGCGCCGAGTCTTCCAACTACGAAATGCAAATAGAGCAGACATCCCAGACCACATGCCGATGCCAACCAATTTCCAGAACAGATTACTCGAATACTCTGCGTCTACTGTGTCGTGGACCTCGGTCACATCCCGTCCCAACGCCTCATCATAGACCGTCACAAAGGCATGGCGATGGACCCACTTGGTGAAGGGGCCTTTCACCTGTCTATCTTCAAAGCTAGCCTCATGCCCGTTGTTGACAACATTTTCAATACGCGCCAACCAACGAATCGGCATTGGCCCTAACCACATCGTAAAATTCATCTCATCACCCTCGGTCAGCCGCTCCGGTGCGCTGTGTACATTGACAAGACTCGCTGCACTCGTGAAGAAATCAACCTATGCAACCGTAGGTGCAGCATCCAAGATGTACATCCAAACAGAAGATATGGCCTCCCGGTTGGCTGAAGCACGTACTCGGTGGTCGCATGTGTGCTCTTCTCGTAAACCGGAAGAAAGGCCCAAAACAATACCCTACGCGACAACTGTGAACGCGCCTGGACCAAGATGATGAAGAACACCGCCACTCTTCCCACCGCAGCCGCAAGTAGCAAGAGTAGCGATGTGGATGCTACTGCACCCTATGCTCTGTAGTGTGCGACCTGTATCTGATGAGATCGCCGCATAATTTGCCGGCAGGCAATCGTGCACGTGTTCCTTACGTCGGCGAGCATCCCCCCCCCGCGATCAGCCACCTACCCAACGAGCCTTTTGTCCGAATATTCTGCCACACACGCGATCATCCTGCCAACGGTGCATTTGATTCCACGTATCACCATCCCAGCGCG
>JBCCFC010000516.1:0-9023 GCA_039029935.1 Chloroflexota bacterium | reverse complement strand
CAACCACGAAACCCCATGATGTATCGTGTTTGAAAATAAACATTTGCATAGGACCATAGGCTCTCTTGATGTGGTGTTGCTTTATGTTGGCGCAGGTTGACAATCTCGCGATCATAGATAGGTGTGTAGGGTACATCCATCTCCTTCACGCGATGGTGAGACAGAATGCCATGTTGCATAATAGAGGGCAGATTCCAGATATGTGTAATGTAATATAGACTTTTGACGATTGATTTTGGTTTCATGCCCTCTATTTTACCACAGTTGTTCTGAGAACTACCTACCACCATTTCAAATTATTTTTTCAATAATTTTCTTGGTATTCCATAAAATTCGATAAATATCAAAAATTTCATGTTTAGTCGCATTATAGGCCAAGCTTACTGAATAGACTTTGCCCGTCAGTACAACAAAATGCCAATGTCGCCCCACAATATATGCGCCATACAGCGGTTGCTCCTGCTCATTCATAAACTGCGCTGCGACCAGTTCAGCGAGTAGCTGGCCGAGTGGATCATTTGAACTATGTTGCTCACGTTTATACTCATTGATAAAAAACAATGGTTGCTTTAGTGTTTGTGATCCGGTGGCGACACAGAAATCAATTTTGTCCGACAATTTTTTGTCTTGTGCGTAGGCGACCGATAGCTCACGTTCCATAACGACGCGGTACGTATCCTTGTTAAAATCAACCATATCCAACAAGAACGCAACAAAGGAAATCTTCAGTTCTTCCTTGTTCCAGCGATAAATCCATGTACGTAATTTTTGTGACAGTTTTTGGGGCGATGTTTGCTCGTCGTTCGATATCTCCATGTCCATTGCCAACCAATCTTCGAGTAAAGGAATGTCATATTGAAGATGCAAACTAAATTCTTCTTCCACTTCTTCCTGTGTCCAATTTGAAAATGATTTCATTGGGATTGGATGATTGGAAGAGTGAAAAATTGGGTTGATACGCTGGGCAGCGATGGGTACATCAGATAGATTGCTTAACGCCGCGATTTCACCGAAGGACTCTGAACAATTACTGCGTATCCAAAAATCGCTCCAACGTCATCGGCTCGGCCCGCAACAACGGCGGTTGTGTCGGCACACCATGAAACTCACTGACCTCATAATACCAACGACGTGATGCAGGCATTCCCCAGAGGTTAGACCGCTTGGTGTTGGACACAGGCCAGCGGATTGGCTCATGGTCAATGTCAATCATGGTATAGTGGGCGTCGTAAAACTCCATGCGATGACCATCAGGGTCGCGGAAGTAGACAAAGAGTGCGTTGCTGATACCATGTCGTGCGGGACCACGGTCGATGCAGCCTTCTCTGCCAAGGCTCCCCACAATGTCGCAGGCATGAATCAGTGAGCTGACATCCTGTACCTGCATGGCAAAGTGGTGTAGCGATGGCCCTTGGCCGTTGGTGAAGACGATATCCTGTGGGTTGCCTTTGCGCTGGAGCCATGTGCCCCACAGGGCCGAGCTGTCATCCGAGTCGGTATATTCGGACATACGAAAGCCAATCGCCATGTAGAAGTCGGTCGCTGACTGCACGTCGTGTGTGGCAACTTGGAAATGGTCTAGCCCTTTGGGATGACCGCCTCGGTAGAGATGAAACTTGTCATGCATGAAGGGTGCGCGGTCCATTGTGGCACACAGTTCAACGGGCATCCCGACGGCATCCTCATAGTGCAAGGTCTTGCCCTGAAAGGGTGCATCGACAAAGCGACAGGAAACCCCTTGTTCTTGAAAGTAGGCATAGGCTTGGTCGAGATCATCGTCGGAAAAGACACGCAGCCCAATGCGTTCGACTGTGCCAGCCGTGTCACTGTCGCTTTTGCGTAGGACAACACTGTGATGCGAATGTTCATCCAGCCCACGCAAATAGAGCGCATCGCTGGTCTGTTCGGTCAACACCAGCCCAAGCATGTCCACATAGTGTTCTTTACTCGCTGCTAAATCACTCACATTTAAGATCACATGGCTTGACCGCGTGACATTAAATGGCGGATTGTAGTTTGGATTTGGAATTGGCATTCTTGTTTCGCTCCCATGATAATAGAGTCGCTGATTTAGGAACCAAAGGCTCCCCGCGGATTGTTTTCGATGCCAATCCGCGATCCCAAAATCCGCGACACTATCTTATTTATGCTATCTCTAACACATCATACGGGTCCATTGACATGCTGTAGTTGGGTCCAAACACAGTGCCTTCGGCTTCCATCTCCTGTGCTTGGTCATACCAAGAGGTGTGATAGCCTTTCCACTCAGCCTCGATGGTCTCACTGCTGCTAAAGAGCATGTGTGTGGTGTCAAAGTTGATGGCCGTGGATTTGCCGATAGCATACTCTTGGCCCTCAGCAAGCAGTCGTTCCATGTTCTCGCGATCCCGCTCAAATGCCTTAGGGTGGGGTCCATGATCCAGCCCGGCAGGGTGCAGCGTAAACATCCCCGGCTCGATGCCCGCCTTGGAGAAGAAGTTGCCCTCGTAGTAGAAGATGAATTCATCGTAGTCGATGTTGCGGTGATAGAAGGGTACACGTAGCGTTTCGGCGTTGCCCAATGCACGTGGTGCAAAGGTGGTGACAAGTACATCGTCGCTCTGGAAGGTGGTGTTGGCGGTTGGTGCAACGTGGTTGTTGAGCATGGAGATGGGGCGAATGTCGCGCACGTTGAGAATGTAGGGTGTCAAGGTGCCTTTCCAGCCTGCGACACTTGCCAACGGGTTGAAGTCATACCAAAATTTGGTCAGATAGCCGAGTCGTTTAACACGCACCTCATATTCATCTTGTGCCCATTCCTCTCGCGGTGCATCAAAATCAGGCAGACGCAACACCCCCTTGTCAAAGATGGCATGTGGCCCCAGCAGCCCACGATCTGGGATACGATAGGGTGAAATCGACTCGCAGATGATCATAAAGGTGCGGTGGTTTTCAGGAATTACACGATAGAGACAGCCACGTGGCATGAGGATGTAGTCGCCTGGCTCATACTCCAACACCCCAAACTCGGTCTCGATGCGACCGTAGCCATCATGCACAAAGTACATCTCATCGCCATCAATGCTTTTGTAGATGTAGGGCATGGCCTCCTGGCGTTTGCTCAGGAAAAACGAGAGCGTCTTTTTACCACACCACACCGCCGCACTGAGCAGTGAAGTTGGCAGCGCATCTGCGTTCTCGCTGTCAGCGGTGACGATGGTCCGGCAGTCCACCGCACGGGGCTTCAAATCACCCTCAATCCGCTTCCAGTTCGATGGTGGCTCGGTCACATAGAGATGCGACGCCTCTTCGCTAAAGAATCCATCGCGTGCATACTCCAGTTCAAATGTCCCCTCTGGCACACGGACATGTGCTTGGTTGGGGTATCGCCCCTGCTTATGTGGATAATTCTGCATATCAACTCCTTGTTGTCGCAATCATATTTCCCCTGTCACGAAAGCACCAAAACATTGTTGGCAAATTTAGCTCGCAGTATACAACCTTGGGTCGATATAATCAAACTATATCAGTCGGTGGTCTATAACGCTGTTTAATGGAATGACGACCGTCTCCTCTATACTCCACACCGTACAAACCTTTGCAGGTGTTCATCGTGTTTGGTATAATCTAAAGTCAATGAACACTTGTTTTTGTTATCCTATAAACTATAAGGGAGGGAGCAATGCCAAAACCAATACAACCGAGTACATCCACATTTAGAGATTTAATCGAGGGTGGCTTTCTCTATGTAGATAAAACAGAACATATCTATCAATTAGTCAGAGACGCCAAAGGCGTCTACTTCTTATCGCGCCCTCGACGCTTTGGCAAAAGCTTGCTTATCTCCACGCTCGAAGAAGTTTTCAAGGGTAACAAAGAGCTCTTCCAAGGATTGTGGATTTATGACAGTGATTATGATTGGCAGTCCTATCCTGTCATCCATATCGACTTTAGTACCAAGCCCGTCTGCAATGCCAAGGAACTAGAGTCTGCCATTCAAACCCATCTCAAACGGGTTGCTGAAGACTATGGTCTATCCTTTAACGAGGGTACGACCATCCAGCTTGACGATTTAATTCTTGCCTTGGTTAAATCCGCCGCGGCTGTGGATATGGACACAAGCCGTGTTGTGATCTTGATTGATGAATATGACAAACCTATACTCGACAACTTAGATGACATTGAAGAGGCCAAACGCATCCAGCGCGTCATGAAGGGATTTTACACCGCCGTCAAAGCACTGGACCGCTATATCCGTTTTGTATTCATCACAGGCGTCAGCAAGTTCACCCGCGTCACTATTTTTTCCGAACTCAATCATCTGGTTGATTTAACTATGCGCACAACCTTTGGCACGGCTCTGGGATTGACCGAACCGGAGTTACGCGACAATTTTAGCGAACACATTGGCGAGTTTGCTGTGCAGGAAGAGATGACCGACGAGGAACTGCTTGACAAAATTCGCTTTTGGTACAATGGCTTTTGCTTTGCACCCAATGCCGAGAACGTCTACAACCCCTTTTCGACCATGCAACTCTTTCATGCCAAACAGTTTGACGACTACTGGTTTCAAAGCGGCACACCTACATTCCTAATCAAACAAATTCACAAAGAAATGTTTGATGTGGAAGACTTTGAAACCGAAAAATATACAGCCAGAGCCTTTGACTCCTTTAATATTGAGCGACTTGCATTGGTCCCACTCCTCTTTCAGACAGGCTATCTCACCATCAAAAATTACGATAAACGCTCCAGTCGTTATACACTCGGGTTCCCCAACCATGAGGTTGAAACAGCATTCCTGACCAGCTTGATTGATGAGTTTGGCTATCAGGACCAAGGCTACAGTGCAAAACAATTATGGGCGTTGATTGACGCACTGGAAAGTCATGACTTGGACACCTTTTTTGTGGGGGTACAAGCATTGTTTGCCGACATTGACTATAACTTGCATCTCGACTATGAAAAATATTACCAGACGATCTTCTATCTGACATTTAAATTCCTGGGTCTAAACATTCAAGTAGAACCAACGACCAACGTTGGGCGCATAGATGCTGTGATCACGCTTGAGGACCATATTTATCTCTTTGAATTTAAAATCAACAAAAGCGCGCAAGAGGCACTCGATCAGATTCTTACGAAGAAATATTATGAGAAATATCTGGCACAGTCCAAACCGATAACGCTGGTAGGAGCAAATTTTAGTACAGCGGCCAAGGGGTTAGACGATTGGAAGAGTAAAAGCCTTTAACGGGCCAGCCCATCAACAACCTCACATATCTGACGCCCCGCCTCTTCGATCTGTGTGTCGTCAACATCCAAATGTGTCACTGCCCGCAAGCGTGTTGGACCAAATGCACCGATATTGATTTCCCTTGCCTCCAATACGGAGACAACGTCTGACGCCGCAACATCAGACGCTGTAATCTCAAAGAGAACAATGTTGGTTTCAACTTCGGTGGAGTCAATGCGGATATGCTCATTCGTGCTGATAATTTCCGCAAGACGACGTGCATTGGCGTGGTCAGCGGCAAGTTGCTCCAGATGATGTTCAAATGCATAGAGACCAGCCGCAGCGAGCATCCCAGCTTGTCGCAAGGCCCCACCGATGCGTTGTTTCCATCGCCACGCATCGTTAATGAATTCACGCGACCCGGCCAACACTGCACCGATTGGACAGCCCAGCCCTTTGCTCAGGTCCACCCATGCACTGTCGAATCCACAACAATAATCTTTGGCCGACACACCGGAGGCCATGACTGCATTCATGAGCCGTGCGCCATCCATATGCAGCTTAAGGTCATGCGCTTTGGCAACCTCGATCACTGACTGAATAGATGTCAACGGCCATACCTTGCCACCACCCAAGTTCGATGTCTGTTCAACTGAAACCAGTTGTGATCGCGGGGCGTAACGGCTCTCAGGCCGAATTGCATTCGCCAGCATTCCTGCTGTATAGATGCCGTTTTCACCGGGCAAGGGGCAAATGTTGACGCCTGCCAAGGCCGATGGACCACCTACTTCAAAATTGAGAATATGCGCGCTTTGGTCCGCATAGACCTCATCGCCAGGTTTACAGTGAACCAATATGGCGATTTCGTTGCACATGGTTCCCGATGGCAGAAAGACCGCATCCTCCATGCCCAACAGGTCTGCAACATAGGCACAGAGCTGATTCACGCTCTCATCCAGCCCTTTCTGTTCATCGCCAACAGGCGCATCAAGCATGGCTTGGCGCATCACAAGCGTCGGTCGGCTTTGCGTATCACTGTATAGGTTGATTCGTCCTTCAATCATTGGTGAGCGTCCTCCACTTATCGTAACCGAAGTTTGGGGTCTAGCACATCCCGCAGTGCATCCCCAAAAACATTAAACCCAAACACGGCCAAGCTGATGGCTAACCCGGGAAAGATGCTCATCCAAGGGGCTTGCTCAATAAACTGTTCGGCAGCACCTTTCAACATCAATCCCCATGCGGGTGTTGGTTCGGCCACGCCTAGCCCGATAAAGCTGAGTGAGGCTTCCAGCAGGATAGCCTGTCCGAGAAATGATGTGAGCATAATCAGGTAGGGTCCCATGACGTTGGGGAGCATATGCAGATAGATGATGCGGCTTGGTTTTGCACCGATGACCTCTGCGGATTCCACATAGAGGCTTTCACGAATGCTCAGTGCGCTGGCGCGGACAACCCGTGTGGCACGCGGAATCATGGGGACAACAATGGCAAGGACCAACGTTGATGTACCCACACCCAACACGGCGACCATTGCCAAGGCCATGACAATCAGTGGGAAGGAGAGGATGACATCCATCACACGCTGAATCAAGAGGTCAGTCGTGCCGCCTTGATAGGCACTAAAGACGCCGATGACCGCCCCTAGCGTGGCAGCGACAAATGATGTGGTGAAACCGATGAGCATGGCGGTGCGGCTACCATAGAGAATGCGGCTGAGGATATCGCGGCCAAAGACATCGGTCCCCATCCAATTTGCAAACGATGGCGGCTGCATCATCGACCCATAGTTGGTCTCCAATGGATCAAAGGGGGCAAGCATATCGGCAAAGATGGCCGCGATGAAGAAGACGACGATGATGGCGGCACCAAAGGCACCAAGGGGCTTCTGTCGGGTAAATTGAGCGATGGTTTTGAGTCTACCTGAGCGTTTCATGGCGTCCTCTGGCTTGGCAATTTGCTCTGTCATAGTTGTTTGGTTATTGGTCATTTACTGATAACGAATTCTGGGGTCGAGACGGGCATAGAGAATATCCACAATAAAATTGACAATGATAAAGGCTGCGGCAATCAGCAACACCAGCGATTGTGTCATGGTATAGTCGCGTTGCGAAATTGACTGGACAAAGAGGCGTCCCAACCCGTTGAGGTTGAAGACCTGCTCTGTAACAATCAGCCCGCCAAAGAGGAAGGCAAATTCAAGACCGATGACTGTAATTACGGGCAGCAATGCATTGGGCAGACAATGACGCATCAACGCTACTCGCCCGCGTAACCCTTTGGAGCGAGCCGTGCGCATATAATCTTCACGCAACACCTCGAGACAAGCAGACCGTGCCATACGCGTCGAGACAGCTGAATAACGATAACCAACCGCCACCGCAGGCCAGATAAGCTGCTGAATATTGGCGACTGGGTCTTCCCAAATCGGCGTGTAGATCATCGGTGGAACCCATTGGAAGTAAATGAGCAGGAAGAGAATGATGAGGATGCCCAACCAAAACGAAGGAATGGCTAACCCTGCAATGCTAAAGACGCGGATGGCGTAGTCGATCCATGTGTCCTGATGAAATGCGGATAGCACACCCAGTGGAATCGAAATAAGGATCGACACAAAGGTTGCCATCAGTGCGACTTGCAGGCTAAGTTGAAACCGCGTACTAATCTCATAGCTGATGGGTCTACCCGTCCACATGGAGACACCAAAATCACCGCGTAGCAGGATGCCACCCATCCACGTGGTGAACTGTTGCCACATCGGTTGATCTAATCCCAAACGGGCGCGCTCAATGGCGATGACTTCTTCGGTGACAGAGCCACCTTCACTGGTCATGCGCAGCAGCACAATGTCACCAGGCAGTACGCGCATGAGGACAAAGATGAAAATGGCGACGCCAAAGAGCGTGGGGATCATCAGCAGAAGACGTTTGATGATGTATTGTTGCATAGTTTTTTAGCTAGTCAGGTCGTCAGCCAGTCAGCACTTCAGCACTTCAGTAGGTCAAGCTGACTAGCTGACTAGCTGACTAGCTGACTGGCTATTGTGTTTATTCAGGCATCAGCCATACATCGCGCAGACTCTGGTTGAGATAATGGCTTGGCAGTTGCTTCCACCCTTGAACCTTAGACGAGTGTGGATTGATCTTGAACCACCAAAGTGTTGGGAAGGTGTGGGCGTTCTCATCCAGCAGAACACGCTCAAATTCGCGGATCAACTCACGGCGTTCGTCAAAGCTGGTGGCACGTGATTGCTGCTCATAGAGATCATCTAGCGTTTCGTTGGTGTAGCGTGAGTAGTTTGCGCCACTCTTGTCCAGCGACAAATACTTGGCGAGTTGCAGGTCTGGCTCATCCATAAAGCCACATTCCCAGTCCATCGCCGCATCAAAGTCACCTGCCGCACGTTGCGAAATAAAGTCTGCACCTTCAACAACTTGCAACTCAACGTTCAGACCAATCTGACGCCACTGATCAACCAACCAGATACCCATTGGCTCATAAGGCATGGGAACATCACGGTTTTTGAACGTAAAGGAGAACCCTTCGTCAATGCCAGCCGCAGACAACAATTCCTGTGCCTCAGCCCGTGCCGCTTCGATATCTGTACCATAGCCAGACCATGCGCTCATCTCCTCGTCAGTTGCCGCATATTCCGAGCCTGGACGCATGACGCCACCGACATACTTCACATTGGCAATTTTGGACAATGTTTCTGATGCCTCATAGCGATTGAGTGCCAGCGATAAAGCACGACGGAAGTCTGGATTGTCAAATGGTTCACGCTCGTGGTTGAGGGCGACAGAAAGAT
>JBCCFC010000515.1:0-9033 GCA_039029935.1 Chloroflexota bacterium | reverse complement strand
TTTTAGTGATTTTATTCATAGTTTTGACTTTTGAATTATGAGAGAAACATTAAAGTTTCTCAAAAACAGAGACAAAACATGGACAAAACTACTGTCAGCCCTTGACACACTCTTATTTGTATGGTATCCTCATATTCAAGAGAAGCAAGAGTCATATCATAAACAGCACAAATCGCAATATAAGTTGTGTTACAAAATTCAACGCTATCTCATTACACTATTGTAAGTAAGCGTAACGCAAATAGGCAGATGTATTTATGATGATAAATAACGCAAGTTTATCGACTATCAAATTTATCACCATATAATTGTCTGCCAACCTATGGAGGGGAGGAATAATATGTCAGCCGTTTTATTTCAACAAGAAAATACATCAGTTCAGACAGATACAAGCGTCATGGATACTCTGATCAGCCTACAGAAAGAGGATTCACGCTTTAGCCATAATGTTCATACCAATATGTTCAAAAATAATAGTGTTGTTGCTTCGCAGGAAGACATCAAACGCAATATTTATATTTTGCTAGAAGGCAAAGTGAACTTAGTTTGCCCAAATCCAAATGGACGCCGGATTGTGGTTTCAACACTCCAACCTGGTGCAATCTTTGGTGATGGCGCACTCAACCAGCCATTTGGCTCCAAGGTCTTCGCTGAGGCCAGAGATGATGTCAAACTCTGGAAAATTCCAGAGGACAACGCACGTACAATGGCAACGCAGTACCCCATTTTGAGTTGGGGGCTTTTGCAAACCTATGGTGAGCGTCTGCTCCAAGTGGAAGATGGCATGGAGGATGTCGCTTACAAGACATTGCCAGAGCGTTTGGCAAACTTGCTGCTTGATTTGAATGATGGCAAAGAAGGTGAATTGAAAGGCATCAGTCACCAAAACTTGGCCGATCATCTCGGAACCTATCGTGAGACTGTCAGTGCGATTCTGCGTGATTTCAAGAGTCAGGGCTTGGTGCAGTTAGGCTATCGCCGCATCACCATTTTGGATACAGAAACGCTGGAAGACCTTGCAGGCATTTGGGAATGGTAGTATGGTTGTAGAAATCTGGTTGTAGATGTCTAAAAACAATTGTAAAATAGATAGAGTCGAGTTTGTGTAATCAACAAACTCGACTCTATTTTGTTTACAGGGAGTTCGTTTATGAAATTGATTGTCGTCTTTGGTGCGACAGGTCCATATGGCTCAGGTCCTCCCTAAATCAATTGACAAGTCACATCGTCATACGCTAGAATCTACTCTGAACATAGAGCGTCCACAATACAATATCTGTGGGCGATTTGTTTGCGACTTCATCAATATCTACGTTTATCAATAATCAAGGAGAGACGAATGACAACACCAACCGAGCAAGTATCTGCATGGCTATCCGGCTTTGGCAGCGCGTTGGAGAGCGGTGACTATACAGCCGCCGCTGATATGTTCAACGAAGAGAGCTACTGGCGTGACTTGGTTTCCTTTACATGGAATATCAAGACAATGGAGAGCAGAGCCGACATCCAAACCATGTTAGAAGTACGGGCTGCGGAGACACAGGCAAGTGCATGGGCAATTAAAGGGGAGGCCAACGAAGCCGATGGTGTGACCGATGCGTGGTTCACCTTTGAGACGGGCGTTTCCAGAGGTGAGGGGCATATCCGCATGACGGATGGCAAATGCTGGACAATGCTGACGACAATGGTTGAACTTAAGGGCTATGAGGAGAAAAGCGGTACAACCCGTCCCTCTGGCGTTGAGCACGGTGCGTTCAAAGACCGCAAAAATTGGCTGGAACGCAAGACACAGGAAGAGGCCGAACTTGGCTATACAAAGCAGCCTTATTGTGTCGTCATCGGTGGTGGACAGGGCGGCATTGGCTTGGGCGCACGGCTCAAACGCCTCGAAATTCCCACCATCATCATTGAGAAGAATGAACGACCAGGTGACTCTTGGCGCAAACGTTACAAATCGCTCTGTCTACATGATCCAGTCTGGTATGACCATATGCCCTATCTCCCCTTTCCAGACCACTGGCCTGTATTCTCGCCCAAAGACAAAATTGGTGACTGGCTGGAAATGTACACCAAAATCATGGAACTCAACTATTGGACGCAGAGTGAATGCAAAAGCGCACAATATGATGAAGAGAGCCAAGAGTGGACGGTCACGGTCGAGCGCACTCATGCCGATGGCACAAGCGAAACCGTCGTCCTGCGACCCAAGCAGTTGATTCTGGCAACGGGTATGTCTGGCTTTGCCAATGTGCCCGAATTTGAAGGGGTGGAGAGTTTCCAAGGCGATTTACACCACTCGAGCAAGCATACCACTGGTGAAGCCTATGCTGGCAAAAAATGTGTCGTCATCGGCTCCAACAACTCAGCGCACGATATCTGTGCCGACCTCTGGGAGAATGGTGCAGATGTGACGATGGTGCAACGATCCACCACACACATTGCCCGTTCCGATACACTGATGGAACTGGCCTTGGGTGATCTCTATTCCGAACGTGCGGTAGCTGCGGGTGTCACCACCAACATGGCCGACATGATCTTTGCCTCCATCCCCTACAAAATTCTACACGTCTTCCAAATTCCAGTCTATCAGGCCATGAAAGAACAGGATGCCGAGTTCTATGAACGGTTGGAGAATGCAGGCTTTATGCTTGACTTTGGGGATGATGAGTCGGGTCTGTTTATGAAGTATCTACGTCGCGGCTCAGGCTATTACATTGATGTTGGTGCATCCGAGTTGGTCGCCGATGGCTCCATCAAGCTCAAGAGCGGTGTTGAGGTGGGTCACATTAAGGAAAATGGCATTGTCTTTAGCGATGGCAGCGAGTTGGATGCCGACCTCATCGTCCTGGCGACGGGCTATGGTTCGATGAACCAGTGGGCCGCCAAGCTCATTTCACAAGAGGTTGCCGACAAAGTGGGCAAATGTTGGGGCTTGGGGTCAGATACCAAGAAAGACCCAGGTCCTTGGGAAGGCGAACAACGCAATATGTGGAAGCCAACCCAACAAGAGGCACTCTGGTTTCATGGCGGGAACTTACACCAATCACGTCACTATTCGCAGTTCTTGTCGTTGCAAATCAAGGCACGCTATGAGGGCATTTCGACGCCTGTGTATGGGTTGCAGGACGTGCATCATCTGAGTTAAGCGCGGGATGAACCGCAGAGGGTTGAGGACCTCAGAGGGCGCAGAAACGCTGAGGGCGCAGAAACTGCTGAGGAGTCGCAGAGATATTCAGATGAAAGAGGTATGGCATCCTTGCTCGTTATGAATTTTGGGTCTCTAGCCTGATACGGACAAGGATGTCTATGCAACAAATAAAATAAAGTTATATCAACATAGGGGAACGACGATGAGTACAAAACCAGATCGCGACGTTGAAATAGAATATCCACACAGCGAGTTTGTTGCCAAGTTGCGGCGATTGGCCGACTGTATCGAAAATGGCACACAGTTTGAGATTATGATCGACGGTGAGCGAATTTACGTTCCGGTTCGTGCCATTTACAACATTGAACACGAGCGTGATGAAGATAGTGAGGAGATCGAATTCCAGATAAAATGGACGCTTCCATAGGGCAGTATGGCGAAGAGAGATATCGGAACAGGGGAAAACATCGTGGCCTATCCAAGCTATCGCAATCAACTAAACAAATCACTGGTCTGGGACTTCTGGCAACGTATAGATTATGCCACACCAGCGCAATTACCCGATCTATTTCGCACTGCCGCCCACGAAGACATCGACTGGAATGGCTCACAACCACTCAATCAAATTATTGGGATTGAGGCGGTCGTCGCACAGGTATGGTGTCCGCTACGAGTTTCTTTTCCTGATCTCAAACGGCACACCGATATTTTTCTTGGTGGTCTGAGCGGTGGCGAAGAGTGGATCGCAGCGAGAGGCTATCTGATCGGCACGTTTGTCAACGATTGGCTTGGCATTCCTGCAACAGGACGCAAGACACATATCCGCTTTGGACAATTTTACCTGATGCGAGACGGCAAAATTGCGGAAAGCTATGTCCTTTTTGACATCCTTGACCTGATTCGGCAGGCTGGCTTTCAGCTACTGCCACCATCACAAGGGGCAGAAGGCGGTAAGGTGATTGCCTCGATGACGGGTGATGGTGTACTGTTTATAGAGCAAGACCCACTGGAGACGCGTAAAACGGCACAATTGGTGCGACAGATGGGGCGCGGTTTGCGTCGTTACAACCGTGATCGTGACGGTGGCGATTTGCGCAGTATGTCGGGTGGCGACCAGTGGCATCAGCATTTCCACTGGTATGGTCCCTGTGGCATCGGTTCGTGCTATACGCTGGCGGAGTATGAAGATTTTCATCAGCGACCATGGCTGGAAGGATTTGGTGACCGCAACCCAAATTTTACAGGCGGCCGTATTCTGGGGATTGGTGACGATACGATTCTGGCTGAGGGCAATTATGCAGCGTTGGGGATTTGGGATACACCCTACTCACGCCATAATGGGACGTATATGGGTCTACCCGCCACTGGCAAAATCATGACATTACGCGATTTTGATTGGTATCGACGTGAGGGCAACTATCTGGTGCAAAATTGGGTGCCAATTGATATGATCGATCTGTTTATGCAGATGGGTGTCGATTTGTTTGAGCGGCTGCAAATACAGATTGAGGAACAGAAAAGCTACAGCAACGTACCATATCCAGGCATACCAACAACCTCGCCGTGTCGATAGACGGTCTGCCCACGCACAATTGTCCGTTCAATCGCCCCCTTGAACTGATATCCCTCAAAGGCACTATGTTTATGCTTTTGGAAAAGCTGATCCGCCGATAAAGTCCATTCCTTGTCGAGGTCAACCACTGTAAAATCGGCATCTGCCCCCGGCACAATCGCCCCTTTACGTGGGTATAATCCAAAGATGCGCGCAGGATTGGTACACATCATCTTTGCAAGCAGTGGCAATGGCAAGTTCCGCTTGTGGACCCCTTCGGTCAACAGCGCAGGCAACATGACCTGAACGCCGCTGATGCCCCCCCATGCCTGCCAGATGCTCTCCTTACCCTTGGTCTTTTCTTCGCGCAAACAGGGTGAGTGGTCCGACGCAATGACGTCTATTTTGCCAGCCAACACACAGCCCCACAGAGCTTCGACATCATCACGCGAACGAATCGGTGGGGCGCATTTGGCTTTGGGACCAATGCGCACATAGTCTTGATGGTCAAAGCAGAGATATTGTGGACATGTCTCGGCGGTTACGTTGATTCCGGCTGTTTTGGCCTCGACAACTGCCTCAATGCCACTGGCAATCGAAATATGCACAATATGCAATTGTCCACCTGTCACGCCCGCCCAGTAGAGCGAACGATGAATGGCCTCTAACTCCGTAAAGGGTGGACGCGACTCCGGCCATGCCATCATATCGTGGCGTCCTTGCGCCTGTAGCTGTTCGGCCAAAAAGCGCGTGACGTCATTGCTCTCGGCATGAACAGCCAACAAATTGCCATACTCTGCCATCTTCATCAACCCAGCATAAAGCAAATCATCGTCAATGCGCGCAAAGTCCGAACCACTGTCACTCAGAAATGCTTTAAATGCCACCACGCCTTTCGCATTGAGTTCATCCAACTTATCGAGGTTATTGTCAACCAATCCGCCCCAAAAGCCATAGTCTACAACCGATTTGCCCTTGACCGCCTCACGTTTGCGCTCGAATTGCAGCGCGTCGATTGTCGGCGGCGAGGCGTTGAGTGGCATCTCCAAGAAGGTTGTGATTCCCCCTGCCGCAGCCGCCTTGCTCCCCGTTTCATAGCCTTCAAGGTGTTCACGTCCTGGCTCATTGAAATGCACATGATCATCCACAAGACCAGGCAGAACGACCTTGCCATCGACATCAAGGGTTTCATCTGCTTCAATGTTTGGCACACCCGCAACAAGCTGGACAATTTTGTCTTGCTCTACAACGATGCCCCCATGAAAGGTTGTTTCCTCGGTCACAATCTGGCCGTTTTTGAGATAGAGTGTTGGTTTGTTCATCATCTTTTCTGTCGCCCTGTCGCCCTGTCGCCCCATTACCCTGTTTCATTCACACTAGAAAACACCAGCGAATTCCCCTGTACATCCACAACCACATGATCGCCCTCATGAATGCGGTCATCCAGAATTTGCATGGCAAGCGGGTCGGCTAGCCAGTGCTGGATGACGCGCTTGACGGGGCGGGCTCCAAAGGCGGGATCAAAACCTTGATCGACAAGGAAGGCTTTGGCACTTTCGGTGAGCGTAATGCCGATATTGCGTTCAGCCAATCTGCCCTTGAGATGCTCCATCTGAATATCCACGATTTCCATGAGATGCTCTTTTTGCAGCCCATGAAAAATGATGATTTCATCAATGCGGTTCAGGAATTCTGGGCGGAAATGTCCACGTAGGACCTCACGCACCCGTCGTTCGACCTCCTCATCAATGCCAGCAACATCCAGAATGTAGCTACTGCCGAGGTTACTGGTCATGATGATGACCGTATTGCGAAAATCGACCGTTCGTCCTTGCCCATCTGTCAAGCGGCCATCGTCCAAGACTTGCAACAGCACATTGAAAACCTCTGTATGCGCTTTTTCAATCTCGTCAAAGAGGACCACAGAATACGGGCGGCGGCGCACAGCTTCGGTCAACTGACCGCCTTCATCGTAACCCACATAGCCCGGTGGGGCGCCGATAAGGCGCGCAACCGTGTGCTGTTCCTGATACTCACTCATGTCAATACGGACGATATTTTGCTCCCCATCAAAGAGGAACTCCGCCAGCGTGACAGCAAGCTCGGTCTTGCCTACACCCGTTGGCCCCAAAAAGATAAAGCTGCCAAGGGGACGGTCTGGGTCTTGCAGCCCTGCGCGGCTTCGACGGATGGCAGACGAGACGACATTGACGGCTTGATCCTGCCCAACGACACGTTGATGCAAGACCTGCTCCATGCGTACAAGCTTGGCCCGTTCAGCTTCTAGCAACTGTGATACCGGAATCCCGGTCCAAGAGCTGACAACCGCCCCAATTTCCTCAGCATCCACCTCTTCCTTAAGCAACGCCCCCTCAGATTGAAGCTGCATCACACGTTCAGTTGCCGCCTCCAGTTCTTGCTCCAGTTCACGCATCTTACCATAGCGCAACTCCGCCACCCGTTGCAGGTTATAATTGCGCTCGGCCTGTTCAATCTCCGTGCGCACCTCGTCAATCGCTTCCTTGTGATGGTGGATGATGCTGATGGCGTCATGTTCGGCCTGCCAGCGGCTGGTCAACTGCGAGCTGCGTTCTTTATAGTTAGCAAGCTCCTCTTCAAGCGTATCCAACCGCCCCTTGCTGGCATCGTCCGTTTCACGCGTCAACGCCTCACGCTCGATTTCAAGCTGCATGATGTGACGATCAATTTCGTCCAATTCCTGTGGCTTGGAATCAATCTGCATCCGCAAACGGCTGGCGGCTTCATCAATGAGGTCAATGGCCTTATCGGGCAGGAAACGGTCTGGGATATAGCGATGGCTCAGGGTGGCGGCTGCGATGGTTGCACCGTCGGTGATGCGGACACCATGATGGACCTCGTAGCGTTCCTTTAGCCCACGCAAAATACTGATGGTGTCCTCGACGGTTGGCTGATCAACAAACACAGGCTGAAAACGGCGTTCGAGTGCGGCATCTTTTTCGATATATTTGCGATATTCATCAAGCGTTGTCGCACCAATGGCGTGTAGCTCACCGCGTGCCAACATGGGTTTGAGCATGTTGGAGGCGTCCATACTGCCCTCTGCCGCTCCCGCACCCACCAGCGTGTGCATTTCGTCGATGAACAGAATGATCTGCCCATGACTGCTTTGGATTTCCTTGAGGACCGCCTTGAGCCGCTCTTCAAACTCACCACGATATTTGGCCCCGGCAACCAAGGACCCCAAATCCAAGGCCACCAACTGTTTGTCACGCAGCCCTGTCGGGACATCGCCATTGATAATACGCTGCGACAATCCCTCCGCAATGGCCGTCTTACCGACACCTGGCTCACCAATCAGCACGGGATTATTTTTTGTGCGGCGGCTGAGGATTTGGATCACGCGGCGAATTTCTTCATCACGCCCAATTACAGGGTCGAGCTTGCCTTGGCGCGCCTCCTCGGTTAAATCACGTCCATATTTTTCCAAGGCATCATACTGCGCTTCGGGCATGTCATTTGTTACACGCTGATTGCCACGCACCGCAGTCAACGCCTGCATGATAGATTCTTCCTCAATGCCATGCTGTCGTAAAAGATTGCGAATATTGCCGGGGAGGGTACTCATTACCAAAAGTAAATGTTCGGTCGAGGTATAGTCATCCTTCATGTTTTGGGCGCGTACCTCGGCCTCATTTAACACTTTAGAAAATTCGCGCCCCAGATTGACTTTCATATTACTGCCGATGGCACGGGGTTTTTGATTGAGGATGCGGGCTAACCCACTGCTGATGTGGGCGGGGTCTACACCTAATTTATTGATGAGCGCGGGAACCACACCGTCATCTTGGATCAACAGCGCATCCAAAAGGTGCTCTGGTTCCATCGTCGCGTGATTATGCTCTTCAGCAATGCTCTGAGCCTCTAAAATGGCCTCTTGCGCCTTTTGTGTAAATTTATCGAATCTCATTGAGCCTCCTTATATGGTAACATGATAGGACAGAGGGTTTGGCTATCATGGATATTTTCTTTATTCAGAACAAATGGTAAACCCTTTGGGCGATGATGGCAATTTACATTGCGCATCCAGTAGGTGTTGTCACCTCTCAGAGGTTGGATGTTATATTGACTTAGGAATGGCGACTAAATAACTTGCCTATTTAAGGCAGACCCGCACGGGGCCGTGCTAACTGAACATGCGAAAGTTAAATAATTGCCGTTTCTTTGTGAATTGTCGTGGTATAGCCAATGCATACATCATTACTGAAAACTATACTAGATTTATGTATGCATCACACTAATATTATGTTAGTATTATGTTGGCGTTTTTTCAAAATGAGGAACGAGCTTGCGG
>JBCCFC010000514.1:0-9038 GCA_039029935.1 Chloroflexota bacterium | reverse complement strand
TTGTGGATTAGCCTAAAGGCATATTCAGATCACAAAAACAACCATGCAGAAAGAGCAGACCATTTACACGCATCGCAATCGGCAAGTGCATATTCCCGAAAATTATCTCGCGGTCGGGCAAATTGTCGGTGTACATGGGTTGAAGGGCGAGTTGAAGGTCGAATCGCACACTGATTTCCCAGAACGATTTGCGGTTGGTGCTGTCCTCTTTCTAGGCTCTGACCTACAAGAAATTCAGATTCAGCAGTCTCGTGTGCATAAAACGCATTTCCTGATTAAACTAAACGGTGTCAACAATCGCGACAAGGCAGAGACCTATCGGGGCTTGTGGTTGTTTGTGCATGAAGATGATGCCGAAACGCTGGATGATGACACATTCTGGATTCATGATGTCATTGGGCTAGCTGTGCAGACAGCGAAAGGCCGACCATTAGGAACCATCAAAGATGTCCTTGTCACCGGGGCCAACGATGTATATGTGGTCAAAACACCACCCGATGTCAACAAAGGAAAAGACCTGCTGCTTCCCGCGATTATAGATGTGATTCAAACCGTAAATGTAGATGACGGTTTGATGACGGTTGTATTGCCGCTTGGATTACTTGAAGAAGACTAGACGATACCATGACACAACCAACACCCATGTCAATAGACCCAAAAGCCTACTGGGTTGCCATGAATCTCGTCCCCGGTATCGGGCCAGCCAGATTGACCGCGTTGGTAGAAGCATGTGGCTCGGTCGAGGCGGCGTGGAAAGCCCCTATTCAACAGCTAAAAGAGGCTGGATTAGACCGTCGTAGCCAAGAGAGCCTGTTGGAAATGCGTCGGCAGATTCAACCCCAACATGAGTGGGTGCGTATTCAGCAGCATAGAGCAGGTATCGACGTACTTACATGGGAGGATGCGGCTTATCCTGAAAATTTACGTCTGATTGACAATGCCCCGCCCGTTCTTTATGTTCGTGGTCAACTTTTAGAGCAAGACCAGTGGGCGGTGGCGATTGTTGGGACGAGACGGGCGACGGCCTATGGTCGAGAGGTGGCGCACACGTTGGCGACACAATTGGCAAAGAATGGCATCACCGTTGTCAGTGGGTTGGCCTTGGGGATTGATGGCATCGCCCACAAAGCAGCCTTAGATGCGGGTGGTCGGACAATTGCGGTGTTGGGCAGTGGTGTTGATCAACTGTATCCAGCCGCCAACCGAGGGCTGGCCGAACGCATCTTGCAGGAGGGTGCTGGGGCGGTGATCAGCGATTACGCTGTCGGAACCCAGCCCATTGCCCACAACTTTCGCCCACGCAACCGGATTATCAGTGGTCTGGGTCGAGGTACGATTGTGGTTGAGGCGGGCATGGATAGTGGCTCGTTAAGCACGGCCAATTTTGCCGCCGAGCAGAGCCGAGAAGTGTTTGCCGTGCCAGGCAGTATCCTCAGCCCCAATAGTAAAGGGTGCAACTATCTCATTCAGCAAGGTGCCCACCCACTGCTGACCATTGAAGATGTCCTCGAAAGTTTAAACCTCACCCGCATTCATGAACAGCACGATGTTCGACAAACGATTCCAATGACAGAGCCAGAGCAACAACTTTTGACTTATTTATCCAAAGAACCACAACATATTGATGACCTCATTCGTCATGCCTCTATGAACCCTGCACAAATCAGCAGTTTGCTGGCCATGATGGAACTCAAAGGATTGGTCCGTCAAGTGGGGACAATGAATTATGTACGCGCATAGCAACGTAACTCGGGTATCCTGCCCGATGTGTAGAAGCAAAGATGCCTACAGCAGAAAGGATAGCATATGCATATCGCAATTTTAGCAGGTGGCATTGGCACACGGTTATGGCCTCGTAGTCGCCAATCTCGCCCAAAACAATTTTCGGACATCACGGGCAGTGGCTCAACCATGATTCAAGAGACAGCCCAGCGTGTGGCGGGCTTGATCGACGAGACACGGTTGTATGTGATTACGGGTGAAGCCTATGGCGAATTGGCCTCGGACCAGCTTCCACAGATTCCCGCCAAACAGATTATCACCGAACCAAGCGGCAGAGACACCGCACCTGCCATTGGTCTGGCCTGTATCCACCTACACCGACGTGACCCCGAAGCCGTCTGCGCCATTTTGCCCGCCGACCATGCGATTGCGGATGTACCAGCGTTTCAAGCTGCGCTAGCCCGCGCCGAGGAGGCAGCCAAGGCCGGATACTTGGTCACGTTGGGCATTGAGCCAACCTCCCCACACACAGGTTATGGCTACATCAAGCGTCAGGACCTGTTATGGGCTGGTGATGGAGACAGTAATGGAGACAGTAATAGAGACAGTAGCGGAGACAGTGCTGAACCCAGCACACTGCCTGTCTACACGGTTGCACAATTCCTAGAAAAGCCCAATCGAGAAACAGCGGAAACGTTCTTGGCCGATGGTGGTTACTATTGGAATGGCGGCATTTTTATCAGCCGTGTAGATCGGATGTTGGCCGAAATGGAACGACAGATGCCCGAAGCCTATGCCTGTCTACAAGGCATTGCGGCTGGATTTGACACACCGGATGAAGTTTCGGTGATGCTGCAAGAGTGGGCGCGGATGCCCAAGATCAGCATCGATTATGGTGTGATGGAAGGGGCGGAACGTGTAGCAATGGTTCCGCTGAATGCGGGCTGGAATGATGTTGGGAGTTGGAATGCGCTGGAAACAATTATAGAGACAGACGAGCAAGACAACTGCGTGGCGCATAATAATGTGTTATCCATTGACAGTCGTGGTAATATTATCTACAGCGACAAAAAAATTGTGACACTCATCGGGGTTGAGAATTTGGTGGTTGTGGATACAGGAGATGCGTTGTTGATCAGCACAAAGGATCAGACACAAAAGGTCAAGCAGGTTGTGGAAGAACTACGGACGCAAAATCTTGATGAGTTGTTGTAATCGGACGTCACAAAACAGAAACCTCCGGAAGGTGACGATACATAGCTTGTGTGATCAGAATAGTGTGTCGCCACCTTCCGGAGGTTGGGTTGCGTAACGTCAACAATAATGTAAAACAATGAATAACTTCAATTCTGAACAAATACGCCTTTTACTCATTGGGTTGGTTGTAGGGATTGCTTTGGGTTTGGGCATAGGTTGGGGACTTTGGCCTGTCAATTGGGAAGATAGCTGGCCGAGTGACCTAAGCATAGAGGCAAAAGCACACTATCTCGCGTCCATCGCCGACGCCTATATGGCCTCCGCCAGTGATGAAGCGGTGGCAGTGGCGCGCAGTCGTCTTTTTGATATGAATGAAACGATTGACGACGATATTGGCGCTGCCAAAGAATTTTTTACCGATAACCCCTCGCTGGATAGCAATATTCGCATCAGCAATCTGGATCACTTGGCCGTCGCCATTGGTGCCGACACAGAGCCAGACCTACTACCCGATGGGGTGGCGGTAGTGCAGGACGCACCTGCGGAAGAACCAGCCGCTGAGGGCGATGCTGTTGCCGAGCCTGCCAGCGATGTTGCAAGTGAGCCTGCCAGTGGAAAAGCTGGCGAAGAAGGCGTAGCCGAAGAGGGGGCGGCCATCGGTGAGGCTGCGACCAACAGTGTCCCTACCACCAATTACCAGCAGTATATCAACTGGTTGCTCACGCTTATCACTGGGCTACTGTTTATTGGTGGTGGGCTGTGGGCATGGCGTCGCATCATGAACATGTCACCCAATGAAGAGCGTATCGCTAGTTTTCAAGCCGATGAACCTGTACAAAATACAGGTACACAATCGAGCGCATCATTTGGGCCACCGCAGCCACAGCCGCAACGACCGCCACAACCACAGCAACCACCACAACCACAGCAACCACCACAACCACAGCAACCACCACTACAACCACCACTACCAAGAGATTTTACGCCTCAACCCCGTATGCAGGAAAATCATTCTCAGGTGGATGCCTTTGCCCCTTCGACAAACTATGCCAGCGAGCAGTTTGGTGGGTTTGTGGATGACGATGGGTTTGAGGATGAGGATTGGAATGCACCTGATCGCCGAAAGAGCGACGCAACTTATACGAACTATCAGGAACCTCGCGCTGAAACACCCGTCACCACACCACCCGTCACCACACCGCCAGTTACTACCCCAGTAGATGCAACCGATTGGGGTGTGCAGCGTGTACAGACAAGGCCAGCGACCTCTGTTTCAGAGGAATTCTCGGCCTTTTCAATGGATAGAAATTCTACAAGCGAAGAGCCAGCACAATCGAATCGGCAGGATATTGAGGAGGAGTTTCTCGACGATGAGGATTGGGGATTATCTGGTAATGATATTCCAGCCAGTGTGACAGCAGATATGACCAGTGACATCAGCGATGAAGAGATGTCTGGTTGGGATGGCGGTCATGCCATGAAAGAGTTTATAGAGGAACCCAACGATGACATCCTCTCACCGCCCGATGACGATTTTGAGCGGGATCCATTTGACGATGATGAACCAACCTTGATCGACAACGCAACCTTTAAAAATGCAAAAACGGATGATTGGATGGATGAGGTCGATTCGCTGGGCGTGACTTCTTCACCGATTGAGCGGTTTCCTGTGGCAGGTGCAGGGCTGGCGGGTATCGCTGGACTCGCAGGCGTTTCCGCAAGCAGAGGTGATAATACAGGGCTTATCCCCGTGGACCCAGACCTATTTATTGAACAATTCTCCGTCCACTATCATATCGGCTCACAGGCGTATGAAGATTCCTATGAGATCAAAGACATTGTAACGGGTGAATTCTTGGGTGAGTGTGGCATTGGCCTAGACAACCGTGTTGGGCTGTTGAACCGCAACCCAGACTATGCCATAGCCTTGGAAATTTGGCTCTATGATCAGGCGGGTATCAAAAATCAACAGAACCAAACACAGATATTACTCAGCGAATATGTCGTCGATGCCGGACTTGAAGAGATGATTGTGCGCGAACGCCCCAACAATCAGCGGCCAGCGGTGGCGCAACCCAATCTGCACTTTCAATTGATTGGCAATTCGCTATTACTCGACTGTTTTGTGACCGAGGCACATTATGTGCAGGCAAGCGAAGCCCAAGGTGTTTTCCAAAGCTTGACGGTTGAGATGACGGCGTATCAAAAGCCATAGGAGTGCTGTATAGCATTAGCCTTTCCGAGCCAAAGAGGCAATCTCCCGGTGAATCGCCACCTTCTCCAAAAACATCTGCCGCAATTTCCCGTCCTGAATTTTCCCTGCCTGTTCACGTAGATAGACATAGGCTGTTGAAAGAATACGATTGGCGCGATTATCACGCGCCGCCCGCAACACATGGTAGCAACTGAGATAAATACGAAATGGCTCGGCACTGCCTTGGATGGATGATTGGTCGAGGTAGTCAAAGATGGCGCGGATGTGGACCATTGCTTGCAGGACTTCGGAGTAGGCAAGGGCTACTCGTGCCAGGCCCGCGCGAAAGTCGAGTGCTAAGTGGGGCTGGTTGAGTTGACGACGTAGAATCAGGCCACGCTCATAGGCGTCACGTGCGCCCACAAAGTCACCTAGTCCTTCTAGCGCAATGCCTAAATCGAGCAAGGCTGAGGCTTCAAGATTTTGCGAGCGCATAGTCCTCGCAATGTTAAGCGACTCCTGCACATAGGCCAAGGCAGTGTCAAATTCTTCTTCATAGGACGACAGCGCACTGAGAAAGGTGAGCGCAAAGCCCACACCAAGCTGGTCACTGGTGTCACGGCGCATTTCCAACGCATTTTCAAAACAACGGCGCGCTTCGGCGTAGTCACCCAAATAGAGATAGGACAAACCCATGTTGCCCAGAATCAACCCTTCTCCGCGCCGGTCGCCCAAAATATGCTTTAGCTGCACGGCCTCGCGGTAGTAGGCCAGCGACTGCTCGTAGTCATCCTGATACCATGCTACCGTTGCCATCGTTCCCATAACTTCGCTTTCGGCTTGGCAATCCTGGGCACGGCGACTTTCCGCCAAGCCCAACATCAGGTGGTCACGCGCTTTGTCCAACAGCCCTAAATTATAGAGTGTTAGACCCAAACGGGCATGACACATGATGGTGACATAGGTCGCTTGGGCATGTTGTGCCGTGAACAATCCACGCTCAAAATAATCAACGGCGATTTCGTAGTCGGCCTGTTGTGCATGTGCATTGCCCCATTGCAGATAGGTCATCGCCATAATCTGCTGCAAGCGCATGAACAACTCTGGGGTCACATCAGGATGCTCGGTAAGCTGTTGCACCCGTTGAAGCGCATCTTCACATATCTGGATGGCATCGCGTGGCTGGTTGCAGCGAATCAACAGATTGCTGTGGCAATTCATCAAGCGGAGCGTTGTCAGAGCTTGTCTATTGCTCGCTGTGTTGTCTGTTGTATTGACCAGCGATAAAAACGTTTCACGTGCCTGTCCAAAAACAACATTGCCCTCTTGCACCAAATTTTTCAACGAATAAAATGAATGCAGTCCATCCAGTCCTTCATCAATCAAGAATAACTGCTGATGTTGAATCGCCCATTGCCAAGCAATACGGATGTTGTCAATCGCTTCCTGAATCGTATCCGCTGCTTTCTTACTCTCGCGCCCGCGTAACTGGCTCGCCTGTTGTCCAATAAAATGGAGATAATAGTCACTGTGCCGTTGCGGGATCGATTGGTCACTCGATTGAGTAGTGGCTTGATCAACGGTGGCTTGATCAACAATGGATTGCTCAATGGTAGGCAATTTTTCCTGCGAATACTGGCGCAGGAGTTCATGCATCTCAAAATGCCCCAGCCGTGTCTGGCGTAGAAGTGATTTATTGACGAGAGAGACCAAATCACGCATGGTAGCGTCGGTGATTTGTAGGGCAGCGTCACGCTGGAAGTTGCCACGAAAGATCGATAGCTGTGCTAATGCCTGACGGCTTTCAGGGGTGAGTAGTGACCATGACGATTCAAAGACATTGCGCAGGCTGCGGTGGCGATCCGGCACATCAACATGGTCTACCACCAAAAAATCTAGGTCTTTCTCCTGTAGGGCGGCGATAATTTCGGGCAATGTATAATATTCAATCCAAGCGGCAGCCAACTCAATGCCCAATGGACTGCCATCGACAAGCTGACAGATCTGAATGACTTGGGCAAGCTGACCATCCGTTTCAGCCTGTAACAATGAGAATTGTGGAACATGACGTTGTGCACGTTGGGCAAATAATTGAATGCTTGGATAGTTGGTGATGGTAGTAATTTCTTGTGCTGCTTGTAGTAAACGCTGTGGGGGTGGTGGCACGGGCAATCCAGAGAGGCGGATGACCTGTTCTGCTTGGCTCCGCAATACTTCCCGTGATGTCAGTAGCAGACACACGCGTGGTGCTTTTTGCAAGAGTTCCGCGACAAATGGGCTTGCATTCATCAGTTGTTCAAAGTTATCTAAAATTAACAGCACTTTCAAATGGCGCAGGGCTTCGATGACTTGACTCTGTACAGAGGACTGGATAGGAGTCGAAACATGGCTGAGTGTTTGGCCGGGTAGATAGATGCCCAATAGCGTCGCGATGGAGGTCGCAAGGGTGTCGGCCTCGGTGACACTTGCCAATGGGACAAACCAGATGCCATCGGGGAATCGCGCATTGGCTTCGGGCTGTTGAATCAGTGTTTCGGCCACCGCCAACGCCAATCGTGATTTCCCCATACCGCCTTCACCGACAATTGTGACCAAACGGGCGGTCTGATTTGCGTTAGCCCCCCCGACAGCCCTGGTGCTAGGCTCGGTGTTAGACCCAGTGCTAAAATAACGTTGAATCTCCTCAATTTCTTCAGCGCGGCCATGAAATGAATTGACTTGGGCAGGTAGGTTATGCTTGTGTTGTTTGACTAACGAAGAAACGGTTTGCTCTAACTCATAGCGATGATACGATAGATGGGCTGGCTGGCTGGGTTGGGGTGTGCTGATGGAGGCAACCTGGCTTGAGGAAAGGGTGCTGTAGCGTGCAAGGTGAACGGGAATGCGCAACGTTTCTGTGCGGATGGCCTCAAACAAAGCGGTAATTTCTGGACTAGGCTCACTGTTGAGTTCACGCTGACACTGTTGCTGATAAGCTTCAAATGTCTCGATGGCATCACGCTGTTGTCCAGTATAGGCAAAAAAACGCATCTTTTGCATGAATGCCTGTTCATCCAGTGGTTCTAGAGCCAACCAACGCTCTACAATGCGTAATCCGGCTGCCCAATTACCGCGATCCAAATGCACCATTGAGAGATATTTATGTGTTTTGATCACGTCCGTGTGCAGTTTCTCACGCCGTTGGTCCAGCCATTCATTAAAACGCGGGGCATCACGCACGGTAAATCCATCCAGAAATTTGCCTGTATAGAGGGCAAGGACGGTTTCCAGTTTATCAAATTGTGCTTGTGTATTGGATTGCCCCGCATGTTCAGGCCCAGCATGTTTCGGCAGTGACGGATGGTTGAGTGTGGATAGCTGGTTAAATTCTGTCAGTGCGATTTGTGCAGAGAGATCATTGGTCGATAGCTCGTTTTGCAGTTCATTGACATCAACCCATGCTTGGAGTGTTGGTGGCAAACGCAGCCAATCATCGTCACTCTGGATATAGTCACCACCGAGTGTACGACGCAGGCGCGTCAAAGCCGTTCGTAGATTAGAGAGGGATTGACGAGTGGAGTCGGCATCCCAGAGTAGGTCTGCAACTTGCTCGCGCCGTTGGGGTCGTTGTGTGACCGCCAAATAGAGCAAAAGCGCGGTTCCTTTGCGACTGCCTTTTCGGTCGATTGGTTGGCCGTTTAGTTTTAGTGAAAGCGTCCCCAGTAATTCAATGGAAAGTTGATCCACAAATGACCCATCTTTACTATATGTTTATTTTAACGCTGAACGTTATCTCTCTATCTTATGATGATGACACCTTTCTCTATACTTTACACATAAAAAAAATAAAATGCAAACTATGAAATGGCTTGGCATGTACACAGATTGGTTCAATGGATTGAGAGATGTCCAATTTTTTGGGACAAAATTGGAGATCTGTCAATCC
>JBCCFC010000513.1:0-9043 GCA_039029935.1 Chloroflexota bacterium | reverse complement strand
CTACCTGCGCCACAGATAATCAATCTGTGATACGGGTTCAGTAGCGCAGGTTGCCTACCTGCGCCACAGATTAGCAATTTGTGATACGGGTTCAGTAACGCAGGTTGGCTACCTGCGCCACAGATAATCAATCTGTGATACGGGTTCAGTATCGCAGGTTGGCTACCTGCGCCACAGATAGACAATCTGTGATACTGACTCTGAAAAATTCGTTGACAAAGGAGGAAAAACAAAATGGAAGCCAAGACACTACGACTTCATGTCAAAGTGAGTGACAGATTTCAATGTCGCATATTTGACCAAGAGGGTGAGGAGATGGGGTATTACGATGGCTATGTTCCCCGCTTCTTTCCAGGCGATCACTTTGGCGATTATCTGATCATGGAGATCGACTTGGCGACGGGCCAAATTATCAACTGGAATGCACCGGATGAAGCGGATATTGAGAGACTGATTGGATAACAGAGGTTGCTGCAATGCAGGTTCAAACCAGACCACTATCAAAACATCTTGGCGTTGCAGTTTTGGATATCGACTTGACGCACATTGATGATACGATGGCCGAAGCCATTCTCGCAGCCGTCCAGCAACACGCGCTTCTGCTCTTTCGTCGTCAATCACTACACGATGATGATATTCACCGACTGAGTGCTGCACTGGGTCCCGTCGAGGAGCCACCCGCCGCCAAGGACAACCATAGCCCTAACTTCAAGTCGGTCATCTACCTTGCCAACATCAATAGTCTTGACGGTACACTCATCAGAGGCAACTTTATCGACAACAGCGATGGCGACTGGCACACCGACCAGGCCTATCGACAAAACCCAGCTACGTTGTCAACGCTGTTCTGTGTCATCAACCCCGAAGCTGGTGGGGGAACCAGCTTTGCCAGCACACGGATGGGGTATGAGGCACTGCCGCCAACCCTCAAAGAACGGGTTGAACGGTTGAATGTGCAGTATCGCCGCGTCGATAGTCAAGGCGCAACGATTGCTGAAGCCACCCATTCTGCCGTTCTCATCAACCCCGTGACAGGTGTCAAAACGCTCTATGTTGCGCCTAATGCGTTGGGCTTTGATGGACTGGACGAGGCCGAGAGTAAGGCACTGAAAGAGGAACTGCTATCCTATCAGCTTCGACCAGAACACATCTATCAACACAGTTGGCGTATGGGGGATATGCTGATTTATGACAACGCGCAGCTATTGCACAGACGGGATGCGTTTGAGGGGGTTCGGTTTTTGAAGGCGACGCGGTTGTATCTGTCGGCTGAGGGATTTGCGATACCGAGTTAATCCTTTTCTACTTCCCCATCAGCAACGAGTACATATTTGGCGCATCATTGCAAACATAGTACAATATCATTCATATGATAGCCAAACCTAGATTGACGCACAAGATTGATATGCTGGGGTGATATGTTCTCGCACCAAAATGATCTGACTTTCTTTACAAACGAATCAACAACAGATGGACACAGTGCAACACTGCTGGACCGTTTTACGCAGACGCTCAAGGATGTCCAGTTTTTTGATGTGCTTGTGGGCTACTTTCGCACAAGCGGCTTTTATCTGCTGGCGGATGCACTGCGTGATGTGGAGAAAATTTGCATTCTCGTGGGGCTGAATGTCGACAAGCGCACCTTTGAGGTGGTGGAACAGCATCAGCAGCAACTCAGTCTGGGCTATGAAACCACACAACGCATCAAACAGCAGTTTAGCGATGGTGTCTCGCACGAGATGGAATACGCCGACGATACCCATGACACCGAGGTTGGGGTGCGCACTTTTTTGGCGTTTCTACAACAGGGCAAGCTCGAACTCAAGGCGCATCCAAGCCAAAACATCCACGCCAAGGTCTACATCAGCCGTTTTCAGCCCGATGACCGTGATTATGGTCGCGTCATCACTGGCTCCAGCAACTTTAGCTATGCAGGGTTTCAGGGGCAATATGAATTTAACGTTGAGTTGAAACAGCCCGCCGATGTCCGTTTTGCGCTACACAAATTTGAGCAGCTTTGGGCGGAGGCGGTTGACATTTCGGATGCCTATGTCGAGGCCATCCAGCAGCGCACATGGCTCAACGACCAGATTTCGCCCTATGATCTCTACCTCAAGTTTCTCTATGAGTACTTCAAAGAAGACATCAACATGGACCAAGAGGCGGATTTTTATCTGCCCGATGGATTTTTGTCGCTCTTCTATCAGAAACAGGCGGTCATCGCGGCCAAAAAGGTGTTGGATGCCTATGGCGGTGTCTTTCTAGCCGATGTGGTGGGGCTGGGCAAGACCTATATCTCGGCACTTCTGGCGCAGCAGATAGCGGGGCGCAAGTTGGTCATCTGTCCACCTGTGTTGCAGGATTATTGGAAGGAGACCTTTGTCCAGTTTGGCGTCGGTGCAGTCTGGGTCGAGTCGATGGGCAAGTTGGAGCAGATTCGTGACCGCCTCAAGAGCAACCCAAAGCTGGCCGACATTGTGTTTATCGACGAGGCGCACCGCTTCCGCAATGAGGATACGCAGAGCTATACCCTGCTGCATGACATCTGCCGCAACCGCAAAATCGTGCTGGTCTCGGCCACACCACTCAACAACACCATCAGCGATATCGAATCGCAACTCAAATTGTTTCAACGACCGCAACAGAGCGATATCCCCGGTGTGCCCAATCTGAACACCTTTTTTCAGGAGCGCAATAGGGAACTGGACCAACTAGAGAAGGGAACGCCAGAGTATGCGGCGACCTTCAAACGCGTGGCAGGCGAGGTGCGGCGTAATATTCTCCACTATGTGATGGTGCGACGTACGCGCAGCGAGATCGCACGCTTTTTTCAGGCGGATTTGGCGCAACAGCATCTCATCTTTCCCGAAGTCGCCTCGCCAGAGCGCATTGTCTACAATTTTGAGGGGGACATCGAACAGGTCTTTACTGAAACCATCGAGCGACTGCAAGCCTTTCGCTACACACGCTACACACCGCTGCTCTATCTCAAAAAGCAGGTGTCGGACTTTGAGGCACAGGGGCAGCGCAACATCGGCGGCTTTATGAAGGGTATGTTGGTCAAGCGGCTGGAGAGCAGCTTCTTTGCCTTTCGCAACACCCTGCGTCGCTTTATCAAATCGTATGATCACTTTATTGGCATGGTCGATGAAGGGACGGTTTTGATTGGCAAGGGCGTGAAGGTGCATGACCTGCTGGATAGTGACAACGAGGAGGAACTGTTACGGCTGATTGCGGCGGGCAAAGTGCAGACCTATCAGGCCAGCGACTTTATCCCCAAGTTTCGGGCGGACCTGTTGCATGACCGTGAACTGCTGGCTGAGATCGAAATGCTCTGGCGTGATTTGGGTCACACGCACTCACCCGACCCCAAGTTTGAGGCATTTGTGGCGCAGCTTCAGTCGAATTCACTGTTGGCACGGCAAAAGCTGATTGTCTTCACTGAATCAACCGAGACGGGGCGCTATCTCTACAGCCGACTTGAGCAACACTTTGCGGGGCAGGTCTTCTTCTTTAGCAGCGGTGGCGGCTATCACCAGCAACAGTCGATCAACAAACATGTGGCACGCACGATGATCGAGGCCAACTATGACCCTCGACATGGCAACTCCGAAGACACCATCCGCATTTTGGTGACAACCGATGTGCTGGCTGAGGGCATCAACTTGCATCGCTCCAACGTCGTGGTCAACTATGATCTGCCTTGGAACCCAACGCGCGTTCTCCAGCGTGTGGGGCGCATCAACCGTGTCGGCACAAGCCATGCACAGGTCCACATCTTCAACTTTTTCCCGACCACGCAATCGGATATGCATTTGAATCAGGAAGCCAACATCAAGGCCAAAATTCAGGCGTTTCATGACATGCTGGGTGAGGATGCCAAGTATCTCACCGATGAGGAGACGATTACGCAGCATGAGCTTTTTGGCGACAGGCTCTATCAGCGCATGACTACGCGCGACAGCTATGTGAGTGCGGATGAGGATGAACGCTCGGAGTTAGAGTATCTGCAACTGATTCGCACGATTCGTGATGAGGAGCCGGACCTCTTTGCGCACATCAAACGCTTGCCCAAAAAGGCACGCTCAGGTAGAGCAGCGGGTGATATGGGGGGTGATATGGGAGGTGATATGGGAGCAGTGCCAGCAGGGGACGCGCTGGTCAGCTTCTTGCGCCAGGGGCAGTTGAAAAAGTTCTATCTCTCTGGGACACATGAGATAGAGAGCGGGCCGCTGGAATTGACCTTTTTGGATGCCGTGGACCTGTTGGCTTGCGAACCCGATACCACGCGTGTTGCCATCCCGCCCGCCTATTATGCATGGCTGGCACAAAATAAGGATGCCTTTGCCAATCTCACCGCATCGGAGGTGGCCGAGCCACCCAAACGGTCCCGCAATCAGGGCAATTTGGGGCGGCTGATCAAATACATGAAGGTCTTCCAACGCTCGCTGCATGGCTATACCGATGACGATGAAGCCTTTTTTCGGCGAATACTCAAAGATTTACAGGCGGGGGCTGTGCCAAGTCAACGCGTCACCACGCTCTATCAAAAGCTGGGCGTCAACACCAAAAAGGCGGTCACAGACCCGCTCAAGATATTGGGGATTCTGCGTCAAGAAATGCCCCAAGCACCCAATCCACAGGTGAGCCAACTGACGGCGGATCGACCCAAGGAGGAGAAACCTGTGGAGGTGATTCTGTCGGCCTATTTGAAAGGACTGTAACACAGGCATCCTGCCTGTCACAGGCAAGATGCCTGTGTTACTAGGGGAACACAATGAACAAACAAGAAGCCGAACGATTTATCCAACAGGTCTTTCGTCATCCCTTTGATGATGAGCAGTTTGCGCGCTTTGCCGCCGAAATTCTCAATGACATGGAACGCAATCCGTCGCGGCATGTTGTCACCAAAATGAAAGACGCCTATCAGGAGCATGTCCGTCATTACAGGCGTCTTGGCACCTATACCGACCCCAATGGTGAGGAGGTCGATGTGTTGGTTGTGCATCTCAAAAAGGGCATGGCACTGGAGCGGGCGCGCACCATGCAGCGCAATTTTGTGGCACAATACCTACGGGATCAGAATGACCGTGAGGCGGCGTTGGTGGCCTATTACAGCGAGGAGCGGGCGGATTGGCGTGTGTCGCTGGTGCGCATGGACTATAAGCTGGTGCAGGATGATCAGGGACGCATCAAGGCGGTTGAGGAGTTGACGCCTGCACGACGCTTTTCGTTTTTGGTGGGCAAGGGGGAGCCAAGCCACACGGCGCAGCGTCAGTTTTTGCCCCTGTTGATGGAAGATAGCGACAACCCGACCCTGGATGCGTTGGAAGCGACCTTTCACATCGAGACGGTCACCAAAGAGTTTTTTGCTCAGTACAAAGCCCTCTTTTTGTCGCTCAAGGAGGCGTTGACGGCGTTGATGGTTGCGGATGCCGCTATCTATGCTGAGTTTACGGCCAAGGGTGTGGACACAGGCCATTTTGCCAAGAAGCTGCTGGGGCAGATCGTCTTTCTCTATTTTGTGCAAAAGAAGGGCTGGCTGGGGGTTGTGCCACATACAGGTAACAATGCAGGTGATGACATAGCCCCACCCGCATGGGGCAGTGGTGATCAACGCTTTTTGCGGACGCTGCTTGAAGATGAGACGCGCTATACCAACTATTTTAACGACATTCTGGAGCCGCTTTTCTATGAAGCGTTGGCGGTCGAGCGCCCCGGCCATCACTATGCCACGCTCAACTGTCTGATTCCCTTTCTCAACGGGGGGCTGTTTGAGCCGTTGGCGGGCTATGATTGGCAGTCCACCGACATCACGCTCGACAATGACCTCTTCCAACAGATTTTTGACACCTTTGACCTCTATAACTTCACGGTGCGTGAGAATGAGCCGCTTGATAAAGAGGTGGCGGTGGACCCGGAGATGTTGGGCAAGGTCTTTGAGAATCTGCTGGAGGTCGATGACCGCAAGTCCAAGGGGGCATTTTATACACCGCGTGAGATTGTGCAGTATATGTGTCAGGAGAGTCTGATCAACTATCTGGACACCACGCTCAATCTCTGTGAAGTGCCGCTACATGATGAGACGCCTGTGCAGGTGGGACTGTTTGGGGATGTGACGCCAATTGCGCCGCCAGTCGATGTGCAAACGGTGTGGGAACGGCAGGAGATTGTGCAGCATGAGGCGTTGGCCCTCTTTATCCGCAAGGGTGAGCGGGCGCGCCAACATGATGCCGCCAAGGAAGCGGGGACCAAGACGGGTGAGTATCAAGTGCCGGAACGTATTCGTCAACACGCGGCGCAGATCGACCAAGCCCTGGCCGAGATCAAAGTCTGTGACCCGGCCATCGGTTCGGGGGCCTTTCCGGTGGGCATGATGCAGGAGATTGTGCGGGCGCGTGATGTGCTGACCACCTATCTGGTGTCGCCGGATGCTATGCTGGGTGATAGGCTGGATGATAGGCTGGATGATCACCCTGAAACCAGCGGACGTACAGCCTATGCGCTCAAACGTCATGCCATCCAAGAGTCAATCTATGGGGTCGATATTGATGCGGGGGCGGTCGATATTGCCAAGCTACGGCTCTGGCTCTCGCTGGTGGTCGATGAGGAAGATTACCAGACAATCAAGCCGCTGCCCAATCTGGAATACAAGATTGTCTGTGGCGATTCACTGGCCGCTGGGTTGCAGATGGGGCTGCTCAATCAGGCTGGCTACGACGAACTCGAACGGCTCAAGCCGCAGTTTATGCGCGCCACCGACCCCGCCACCAAAGCCGCATTGCGCACCCGCATCAACGCACTGCTCGATGAACTCAACGCTGGAACAGGCATCGACTATCGTGTCTATTTTAGCGAAGTCTTCCGTGATTGGGGTGGCTTTGATGTCGTGATTGGCAACCCGCCCTATGTGCGGCAGGAGTTGTTCAAAGAGCAGAAGCCAACGTTGAAGAAGAATTTCCCTGCCATCTATATGGGGACAGCCGACCTGCTGGTCTATTTTTATGCACGGGGGCTTGAACTACTGCGTGGGCATGGGACGTTGGCATTGATTACGAGTAATAAGTTTATGCGGGCTGGGTATGGGAAGAAGTTACGTGGGTATTTGGCGAAGCAGACAAACGTCTCCTGTGTCATTGACTTTGGTGATTTACCTGTTTTTGATGCAACAGCCTATCCCGTCATTGTGATTGTACAAAGGGAGCGGGCTGACACAACGACAAAATTTTATGCACTCAATGTTACAGACATGGCCGTAATCGCAAATTTGCCACAGAAAGTTGAGGAAATCTCTTGGCTGCTACCACAGACCTCACTCAGCCAAGATGGGTGGTCGCTTGTGCAACCAGAGATATTAAACCTCATGCAAAAGTTGCGCAATACAGGTAAGCCACTAGGCGAGTTTGTCAATAATCGATTTTATAGGGGTATTTTGACTGGGTATAATCAGGCATTTATTGTGGATCAAGAAACACGTGACCGCCTAGTTGCTGAACATGAATCGTCTGCTGAAATTTTACACCCATTCCTACGAGGACGAGATATCAAACGGTGGCGATCAAAAGAGACAGCACAATATTTGATTAAGATTGAATCATCCAATAATAAACAACACCCTTGGTCTGAAAAATCTGATGAAGATGCAGAACTTATCTTTGAAAAAACGTATCCTGCGATTTATGCTCACTTCCAGCCACATCGCGAAAAATTAATTCAACGGCATGATCAAGGTCATTATTTCTGGGAACTTCGGAATTGTGCGTATTGGGAAGAATTTTCTGAGTCGAAAATTATCATTCCGACAATCATAGATGATGTTGAGTATGCACCGGACGAAAAAGGCTTTTTAAGTAATGATAAGACTTCCATTTGTGTATCTAAACAAGGAAACTATCTTCTTGGTATTTTGAACTCACGTCTTATGTGGTGGTTTATCAAACAGACAGCATCATCCAAACAAAATGGATTCTACGAATTCAAGCCCATGTATGTTACCCGAATACCGATTGCCGATTATGATGATAGGGGGCGTGAAATTGAAGTGATTGTGGAAGAAATATGCATGAAAAAACGACAAGCCACCAACGCAGATGTATTTGACTTGGAACAGCGAATCAACACCCTCGTCTACCAACTCTACAACCTCACCGACGCCGAGATTGCGCTGGTCGAGGCGAGTGTGGCACACTGATCCACATGCTGGCGGTTGATGACGTGGCGTGGACATCCCTGTCCGCTGGTGCAGTGAGACCCACGCCGTTGTCAGCATTGTTGATCTTCACGTTGCTGTAAATATGCGTTGATTTCCTCCAGAGACAACCCTTCCAACCTTTCCTCCAGTGACAAGCGTGAAAAGAATGCATTCATTGCATAGCACTTCAATTCCTTATCATCAAAAATAATATCAATCATTTTGTCAAACATATCACGCATTGACTACCTGTCGTGTGATATCAATGAAAGGACCATATCACTGGAAGCAAATCGGCGAATGGATTGGAAAAGACTCAGTTGCACCCTTTCATCTTCTAACATATCTGGAAGCCTGTCAAGGAAGACATCTCTATGAAATTATTCCAATGTGTAAGCCATTATTCTTCAAGCCGCTGTAAATAGGACTTAATTTCATCCGGTGACAAGCGCGAAAGAAATTTGCGTACGACAGACGGTCTCTCTCGCTCATCATCTAAAAGGAACGAGAGTACAGCATCCAGTGATAATTTTCTACGAATTGATTGGAAAAGATTAGGCCGGACATTTTCATCGTCTAACATGTCTGGAAGCCTATCTAGGAATGCATCTCTATGAAATTGTTCCAATGTATAAGCCATTATTCTTCAAGCCGCTGTAAATAGGATTTAATTTCATCCGGTGACATGTTCTTTAGTATGCCCTCCATTTGCTCATCTGGCGACAACCCTTCCATTCGTTCATCCGGTGACAAGCGCGAAAGAAACTTACGTACGACAGACGGTCTCTCTCCCGACGACTACCTGTGGATCAACCAGGGCGACGGGGTGTTCGTGAACGTCACCGACGACAT
>JBCCFC010000512.1:0-9049 GCA_039029935.1 Chloroflexota bacterium | reverse complement strand
CAAAATGATGATTCTCTGGCATAAAATATTTTCACTTTCAATATCTTGCACAACTTTCTGTATGTACAACAAACCCGGTTACCTCCTCTGTTCAACAGACTTCTGACTCCTTCAACATATAAGTCAGAAAGCCAAATCCCTACGCATGGGTGATTTTACAAAAGAGGAAATGTCAACCCTCTATCAACAACATACCGAGGCAACAGGACAAGCATTTACCCCAGATGCGCTTGATTTGCTCTGGGGCTTAACACAGGGACAGCCTTGGATTGTCAACGCAATGGGCTATGAACTGACCCATGAAATGAAGGAAAATCGGGATCGAACCGTAGCGCTCACGGCAAATATGGTCCAAGTTGCCAAAGAGCGGCTGATTCAACGACGAGACACCCATCTGGATCAGCTCATTGACAAACTCAAGGAACCTCGCGTCAAAGAAGTCATGGAGCCGATTTTGTCTGGTGAAGGCGAGCTTGAGCTTGTCGACAACGACAACATCGCCTATGTGCGAGATTTGGGGCTAATTCGTCGTTTTGGTAAGCAGTTACAAATCGCCAACCCAATCTACAGCGAAATTATTCCCCGTGAGTTAAACTACAGCACCCAGTTGACCATCACGCATGAGACTGAGTGGTATGTCGATGAGGACGGTCGGCTCAACATGCCCAAGTTGCTCGAAGGCTTTCAGCAATTTTTCCGTCGCCATTCCGAGTCATGGGTGGAGCGATTTGATTACAAAGAAGCGGGTCCACAGCTATTAATGCAGGCATTTTTGCAGCGTATCGTCAACGGTGGTGGGCGTATTGAACGTGAATATGGCTTTGGGCGTGAGCGCACCGATCTGTATGTGCATTGGCCGATTCAACCACAGGATAAACCGCCAATTGAGGCTGTCCAATGGGACTATCATACCCTTTCCAACGTGCAGACAATTGTGCTTGAACTCAAAATTCGCTACGGTGATTTGGAGAAGGTCATGCAGAAAGGACTCAAACAGACCTATGGCTACATGGACAAAAGCGGGGCTGATGAAGGGCATCTGTTGATCTTTGACCGCAGCGTTCAAAAACGAACCTGGGAAGAGAAAATTTTTGTCTGCACCAAAGAATATGAAGACAGTACAATTATGGTTTGGGGAATGTAGTTAGGAATACAAGTCAAAGAATTTCGCTTGCCATTGGATACTACGTTGTGCATCACGTTCCTCATACATACGAATAGCAGAAGGCAGGTCTAGGGCAAACGTGCGCTCCCGATTCTCACCCAAAGCGGTTAGCCGCATGGTGTACCAAGCCGTCACCCCACCTGGCGGTGTCGCGTCAAATCTTGGAAAATCAGGGTCGCCACCCTCCTCGCTTAACCATGCCTCTGCAAGCTGAGGGTCAAGAACCATCGCACGGGCGATCCCCACCATATCGACCGCACCTGTCGCCACGGCATCGACGGCTTGGTCGCGCCGTTTAAATCCACCCGTCGCCATCACAGGCACGTTTGTCACCGCTTTGGCACATCGGGCAAAGTCCACAAAGTAGGGGCCGCCCCCTGAACTGTCGGAGCTTGCTTTCGCACCAGGGAAATAGGTTCCACCGCTAATATCAATTAGGTCGATTGTGGTTTGATCAAGCAGGCGTACTGCTTCCAGCGCATCGGCCTCTGTCAACCCACCTTCCAACATGTCCGTCGAGTTGATCCTGATGCCGATGGGGAATGACGGACCAACAGCATCTCGTATCACGCCAATGATCTCGAGTATGATACGACATCGTGCTTCGATTGAGCCACCATAGCCATCGTTCCGTTGGTTAAACAGCGGAGAAAGGAATTGGCTGAGTAAAAATCCATGCCCTGCGTGAATCTGAATGCCGCTAAAGCCCGTACTCTTTGCAATGGATGCGGCTTTGGCATACAGTTCGGGTAATGCTCGAATTTCATCAAGCGACATGGCTGCACATTGAAGCCCTTCAACATCAAGGGCAGACGGCCCCTTTGGTTGACTGATTGGTGGGTGCGACAGCGCACCCGCATGACCGAGTTGCGGCCACAGATGCGCACCATTCACGATGGCTCGACTGGCAAGTGATTGCATGGCCTGCTGATTGGTTTGCTCGTTGAAGACGAGATTCCCCGGCTTTTCTGGAAAGCGTGGATCGACTTGCACCTCACCAATGAGAGAGAGCGCGACGCCGCCCTCTGCCCATCTTTCGTACAGTCGCATCTGCGCCTCGGTAGGATCACCCTCACCATTGGCAAGTGAATCCGACATGGGGGACTTTACCAGCCGATTTTTGAGCGTGACACCGCAGGGAAGTGCCACCGGGTTTTGTAGAGCATGGTTGTTATTTAAATGTTCGATTATTATCACCTTTCAAGTTTAGAACACCACTTAGAGCCGTGCGATAGAGTTGTGCAGCCCCCAGATGTGGGTCATGCGGGCTGAAAGCTGACGGCTGAGTAGCTGAAAACTTTTCCACTCAAATGCCAAAAGAACCTAGCTCATGACCATACAACCAACCATTCTTACTCAGCAGATCGCCCTCAGCGAATTCCCGATCCCGTTGCTGCTGCTCAGGGCCATCGGACAGATGATTCCTGACTTCTCGGCCACGGCTCATCAGTTGAATCTGATTGGCGCGTGGCTGACGAATCTTTTCGTAGCGTTGCAACGCATCAGGGACCGATTCATATGTTGCGTTCTCCAAACAAGCAGAAAGCACCACGCCATCTTCCGTTGCCTGAGCCGCACCCTGTGCAAAGTAAGGGAGCATCGCATGGGCAGCGTCGCCAAGGAGCGCAATGCGTCCTTTACACCATCTATCGAGAGGCTGTCGGTCATATAAAGCCCAGCGCTTGGTTTCGGTTGCCGAGTGAATGAGCTGATGGACGCGGCTATCCCAAGACTCAAACTCATTGAATAGGTCCGAAATTTTCCCATCGGCGGTCCATGACTCGGTGCGCCAGTCCCCTGCGGGTACGATAGCGACAACATTGACCAAGCGACCGCCAGAAATCGGATAGTGGACAAAATGGCGACTGGGGCCAAGCCAAAGTGTTTGCACGGGGTGGAGGGCCATGACTGGTGCTTTTTCGGCAGGAACCAAGCAGCGGAACGCACAACTGCCGGAAAATTGCGCCTCCGTCGGTGTTGTGACTGCCGCTCTGATGACCGAGTGGATACCGTCTGCACCGATGACAACATCTGACGTTACCCGCGTCTGCTCACCCGCCCGAGCCACAAAGGTCAGTTCCACCTCGTTCTCCAACTCATTCACCGCGATGCACTGATGGTCGAGGCGAACAATTCCCTCTGGCAATGCCCGCTTGTACATGGACATCAAGTCGCCTCGGTGAGCCACATAACAGTCCGTACCATAGAGCCGCTTACACGCTTCACCCATTGGTTGGCTAAACAGGACCGTGCCATCTTCCCAGCGACGGAATTCCCATGCCGCCTCAAGTTTGACTGCAAATGTTGACAATGTGTCGGCAAGACCGAGTACTTCCAACGGTCGTACCATGTTGGGTGGAACCACAATACCCGCACCGACCTCGCGCAGGTCGTCTACTCTTTCGTAGACTGTCACGTCCACGCCAACCTTGCGCAGAAATAAGGCGGTGACAAGGCCACCAAGACCGCCGCCGACTATCGCGACTCGTAATGTTGTTTTGTTAGACATCCGTTCGACCAATGGTCACTGCATCGTCACGTCGGGCCTTCATGCTTTTTTCCATCGCCGCTGGATAACGATCCGGTAGGTGCGAAACCGCGTTCAATCGCGCCAACGCATCCCCTTCCAGTCGCCAGCCGACACAGCCCATGCTATCCTTAAAGTGATTCATGGTCCGCGCACCGACGATGACGGAGGTGATAGCGGGTTGCTCCAGAATCCAGCGTTGTGCCACCTGTGCAGGTGTTTTGCCCAGTTCGGCGGCGACTTCCAGCAGCACGGATAGTGTTTCATCCGCATTAGCGGCAAAATATGGGGATGGGTAGGCCCATCCAGCCGAGGATCGTGAGCCATCCAATGTCCGCTGGCCGGGTTGATATTTGCCAGACAAAAAACCACCGCCCAACGGTGCCCATGTAACCACACCTAGCCCTTTATGTTGACAGATAGGGATGATCTCTTGCTCGATATCACGTACCACCAAGTTATACTGTGGCTGGTAACATTCAAAGCGCGCCAAGTCCTTGCTATCACTGATCCAGAGCGACTCCATCAAACGCCATGCCTCATAATTACTACACGCAATATATCGCACCTTGCCCTGATGCACAAGGTCATCTAAGGCCCGCAGCATCTCCTCCAGCGGTGTTTGCACATCGACATGGTGAATATAATAGAGGTCGATGTAATCCATCTGCAAACGGCGCAGGCTGTCTTCAATCGCATTCATGATATAGACCCGTGACATGCCAGAGTCGTTGGGACCAGGGCCCACTGGGTTGAAGAATTTTGTGCCCACAATGGCATCCCGCCGTCGCCCCTTGAGTGCCTTCCCCAGAATAGTCTCTGAGTTGCCGCCAGCATAGGCGTTGGCCGTGTCAAAAAAGTTCACGCCCATGTCGATGGCCTTGGAGACCATTTCGATGGCTGTTGCCTCGTCTGTGCCTTCACTGCCTGCACCATGTCCAAAGGTCATTGTCCCCAGACAAACTTCCGAGACCTTGAGTCCCGTGCGTCCCATGCGTCGATATTCCATGTTGATTTCCCCCTGTGATTTCTATGATTACCCTTCTATCGTTACGCTAGCGATGGCACTACAACATCTCTCGACGCTTCAGCTCATGGATAAGACCACCAAGGATTTCATCCAAATCTTTCAGCTCAACCCCTAGGCTGTCTCGACGGGTAAAATCAAATTGAGTGGCGGTGACTGGCTCCATGTCAGCAGGCCAAGCTGGTGGTGTATAAGCGGGGTAGACCCGACTGTAAGCAGCAAGAATCTCTTTCCAGTGCCAACTTTGTTTCAGACCGAAATAGCGACCCGACGCTGACTCGTTTTCTAAAGCGGCAATGTGTAACTTTGCCAAGTCGTTGACATCAATGATAGACATGGACCCATTGGGAATACTATCAGCCATACGCTCCTTTTTTAAAATCGCTCGAACAGACTTTAACGTGGTCGTCGGTTGATCTTGGAAAACTGACCCAGCAATCATCGAGGGGTTAATCGTAGAGACCCTCAGAGTGGGATACGTCTCCATCATTTCCAGAGCCTTCCTATCCATCAACGTCTTGGCTGCTGGGGAATATTTGCCAACCGAAATCTGTTGATCTGGGTCGGACCAGTGAATCATTTCATCTTTCATCGGTGGCTCGCCGTCGGGTGGGTTGGTTGCCCCTGTACTGGAGGTAAACACGGCCCGATGAATGCCTAATTTTAACGCGGCGTTCAGGGTGTTCTCTGCGGCCCCGACCATCAGCGTAATGGTTTCCGGTGATTGTGTCTCGACCCCTGCACACATGATCACCCCAGTACAGCCAGTCATCGCCTTTTCCAACGAATCCTGATCACTGATTTCAGCCGCACACACTTGAAGTGCCTGCCCTGATTGAGCAAGGGGCATCAGTTCGCGCTCAATCCAACCCGCATGAGGTCCTTGTGGGTCTCTCAGTGTTCCATTCACGGAGTATCCTTGGTTTAAAAGTTCGGCGGTGACGTGGCTACCCACGTAACCACTCATACCGATTACACAAATCGTTTCATTTTTCATATCAAAATCCTTGTATGTAGAACTGGTTACACGACTGGCCCTTACAGGAATGTCAATCCTCGCCAGCCCCTAAGCCATCACTGTGCCACACTAGCCCTTACTGACTACGGAAAGGGTTCCAAGGCTCATACCATTGCCTCAACAGCCATTGGATTATAGCATAATGTTTTCAATTGGCAATAGATAGATTGCTATTTCTATATGCGTTGAGTCATTCTCTCTTTGCAAATGAGCTACGCTGTTGTATCATGACGATGATGTTAGTCATTAAATTTGAAGGCCAAGCGTCTTGGCGACTATGGAAAGAGCGTGTGTATAAACGTGAGGGGTGTATATAATTCCTCATTATGACAGTCAAAACAATGACATTTAGTTTACCAGAAACCATTTATGATCAAATCCAGCGTATGGCCCAGCGTTGGCACAAGCCTGACGAACATGTACTGGTGGATACAGTGGTGACAGGGATTACCCTGCTCGATGATATTCCTGAGCACTTGGTCAATGATATGTCGGCGTTGCTTTTGCTCAATGACGCGGCATTGTGGAAAGCTGCTTGCCGCACATTGTCAACGGATGAATAAGAACAATTGGATGAGTTGCTGGCTTTTCAGGGAATGCGAATGCTGGATGATGACGATCAGGGAGAACTGGATAGACTGATGGATGCTTATGCTGATGGTTCGCTGATTCCCATATCAATCCTACAAAAGATTCACGCTCGAAAAAGTAACTCTGGCTGGACCAGAACCATTTCTGGTCAACGATACATGATTACATTCTATGGTGTCACCATTCATATTGGAAGCCATACAATCCATAACATCAATGTTGCTGCCAATGAGAATACAGATGAGGTTATTATCGGTCGCGATGTTTTGAATCGGTTTGTTGTTACTTTGGACGGCCTTGGAGAGGTGACAGAGGTTCGTTGTTGACGTTAAATTGTGCTATGCCAACTGTGTCAATACACCAACAAACCATCACACCAACAGACCATCGCGCCCATACAGCACAATTTACAAACACTGCTCCTAAGGCTACGCGCATTCCCTTTGGTACAAGCGTCGAAACCGTGTGGCACAGAGTGTTGACTGAAGCCGAACAGTGCGGTCAACTTCATCGTCTGATCAACCTTGCCCGCAACGACTACGGTCCTCACCCAGTACTGCAACCGTGACGGCCACCTTGCTCTGACCTTTCTGTCGGCCACACTGTTCTATGGTTCAAGTTGCCCGTTAGACCGCTGGCTCCTGCTGGGTGGCACAGTGAATACTGCCACCACCAGCAGCGATACCGTCGATATTTAACTGAATTACCTCACGCTCAGGGAACGCGGTCTGAACCGCTTGTCGTGCTGCGTCATCAGCCTGTTGATCGCCAAAGCCCTGCATAATCACGGCGTCATTGCACACATAATAGCCAATGTAACCCGCAGCAAAATCATCGGTCAGATAGTCTTCACGGATGTCGAGCGGCCCTTCAAGCGTAATGATCTCAAGGCTGCGACCCTGTGCATCGGTAGCCGAGGATAGAATGTCCAGATGTTGCAACGTTATCTCGTGGTCAAAGGAAGCAGGATCGGGATCAAAAGCAGCCAACACCACACCGGGACGGGCAAAACGGGCATAAAAGTCCGTATGCCCATCGGTAATGTCACGCCCACGAATCCCCGGTAGCCAGATGATCTTGTCCAAACCAAGCAACGGCATGAGCAGGTCTTCAAACTGCGCCTTGCTAACGTTGGGGTTGCGGTTGTCGTTCAATACACAGCTTTCGGTAATAAGCGCTGTCCCATGACCATCCACCTCAATGCATCCCCCCTCCAACACAAGTTCTGTGTTGATGACCGAGACACCTGTTTGCTGGGCAACAAAGCCCGCGACCTTCGCATCTCGTCGATGTACCTGCTTTTTACCCCAGCCGTTAAAATTAAAATCAACCGCTGCCTTTTCTCCCGCCTCGGTCAGCACAAACACAGGACCTGTATCGCGCATCCATAGATCGTCCAGCGGTGAGACCAGCAGGTCCACCTCATCTCCTACCAGATCATAGGCAAGATCAAACTCATTCTCTCGCACCAACATGGTGACAGGCTCAAATTCGGCAATTGTGCGCGCAATCGTGGCGAGGTTATCCTGCACTTCGGGCAACAGATCGTAGCCCCAAATCGAGGCACTGGCCCCAAACGCCATCCATGTACGCGTATGAAGCTCACTCTCATCAGGCATATACCATCCAGCCAACATTTGCTCGTCTACGCTGGAAGGCTGATTTCCCAATTGTTCAGGCATAGGTATCCCCTCTGTACATCCAACCATAGCGCTGCCCGCAAATAGGGCAGATGTCAATAGAAAATTTCGTCGTGTCATCATGGTTCAAAAATAAACTCCTCATCAATTTAGCATCAAGAGCATCGCCAATGTGGGTTGCAACTAAAAAAAGCTAGTTAGCTACTCAGCCGTCAGCACTTCAGCACTTCAGCATTTCAGCATTTCAGCACTTCAGGCTAACAAACTGACTAGCTGACCACCTGACTAGCTGACTAGCTTCTATGCTGCAAAAAACTCAATTTACAGAGTACATAGAAAATAACATCAGGTAGCTTGGAATAGTACACCCTGAGTATACATTGAGCCAAACTGCATGTCAAACAGCGTAGGCTTAATCAATGGTCCCAATGGAATTCTTCCCGACACATCTGTTCCGTGAATCGTTTTGGCATTTGTCATTGAACTGTTGACAGAAAATATGTTATAATAGCCGCACAACAATCATATCTAAATTCAGATTTCTATCATTGTCTAAATTGAATGATGCAAAGTGAGGCGAAAACATGCTAACACACCCACCGTTGAGAGGTTCTTTTCCGGTGATTCTTCCCTTTGGGGGCAGTCCAGAGGTCTATGCTAATGTCAACTATGGCGGGGTTGCGCTGCGGGGACACAATGGCATTGACTTTCAGACACCTGTGGGGACGCCTGTGCAGGCTGTGCAGGATGGCAATGTGCTGGAGTTTAGCACGGTTCCCAACACAGGGTTTGGGCGATATATTCTGTTACAACATGAATGGGGACACACGCTCTATGCGCATCTCTCGCAGGTGGCGGTACATGCGGGTCAGCGCGTTAGTGGTGGGCAGCAAATTGGGTTGACAGGAAACAGTGGTTCGTCCAGTGGTGCGCATCTGCACTTTGGGCTGCGGGTTGCACCCTTTAGCCTATCGGATGGATGGGCTGGCTATTTGGACCCAGAGCCATGTCTGCACATCACTCCACGTCCCCCGCTCGGCCCGCGCTGCCAACATGTCAGCTACCTGTCCGGCAATGTCAT
>JBCCFC010000511.1:0-9056 GCA_039029935.1 Chloroflexota bacterium | reverse complement strand
CGGAACACTAGTTACCTCCCCTGCATCCATCAGTTCCGAGGGTTGATCCAGGTCATTTCCCATGATCCTGGTGTTCTTCCGTTCCCTCAGAGCTGTCCTATCGTCTAATAGATCAGACCCAGGGAACCACTGATGACGAACGAACGGGTCGGGCATGGATAGACCGTTACACTGGTAGCGATGACCTACGGTTCACACCCACATCACTGTCAAACGTAACACAGGCATCCTATCCGTCGCATAAAGTGGTGTGGACATCCTTGTCCGCAAACTTATTGTAAAAAATCTGTGGTTCCTACATCTGTGGTCAATCCTGTAAAACGTTACCACAGATGTAGGAACCACAGATAAAGAACAAAAAATTGGGCATGGACAGGCCGTCACGCTGATAGCGTGACCTACGGTTCAAACCAAACATATTGAACATAAGAAAAAATCCACATTCTTCCGTATCCGCGTTTTTTTCAACGCGGATACGGAAGAATGTGGATTTTTTCTTAACTATCAACTTTCAACTGTCAACTTTCCCCTTTTTTCAAGATTCATCAAAGTGTGACGGTGCGGGTGACGGTTGAGGTGACGATCCCGGTGACGGTGGTCTGATATACTGTGTATAGATTGATTGAATTTTTGGTAGAACACACATACATCAACACAATGGATACAAAATGGAGAGGGGTTTCACATGCAACAGCAAAATCAGACACACAGTATATCAGACCACTGTCACAATCATTTCTGGGTCCGCTATATGGTCGTCTTTAGTTTGGCCGCGATCATTGTGCTACGGATGCAGCTTGCGTTTTGGTTGGTTCCGTTGACCGAGCCAATGCTCGCCAATCTCAACACGCCTACTGATAATAGCCCTGGGCAGCATATCACAACCAATGCCATCGTGGATCGCACCAATACCATGACAATTACCTTTGATATGGGTATGATTGCACAGAGCAATGGAGCCAGCCAGTAATTTTCATGGTTTAAATTGTCATGGTTTAAAACGCATAAATGGCAAGCCGAGCCACCTCTTGTGGTGTCAGGTCTGCCCACTGCACCCACTGCTCCTCAAATTGTGTTTGACCAAGCTGTGCCGCCAGTTGCTCTTTTAAATACGCATAAAACTGTATCTCTTGTGGGAAAAGCAATAGTCGGTGTTCTTCAACCAGCGGTGCAGCGGCACAAAGTAATTGGATTGCTTCTTCGTCACCCTGTTCATCTGCTTCATCTGCTTCATTCATTGTCAGATAGGCCAAGCCACAAAACACACGGACACCCAAAAACCAACGCTCTTCCATCATAATCGTCTTCAACGCCGCAAGATAGCGCGTTTTGGCGGTCTCGATATCACCTTGCCCATGTGCCACAATCGCCAAATCGGCTTGGGTTGCACACAAACCATAAGGGATGGCAAGAAGTTGAAACTCCGTCTTAGCAAGTCGAATATAGTGTTCAGCCGTCTGCCAATCCTGTATGGCGAGGGCCAACTCACCACGCTGGAGATAGATAAAGGCAACGCCATTGCGGATGGTGTGAAACTTGGCTAGTGCGAGCGCACGATCACAATAGCGGATTGCCAGATTTGTTTTTGCCTGTTGAATCGCTATACGAGCCAATGCCTGCATACAACGCGCAATACCTGGAGCATAATCTGTTTGCTCGGAAAGCGTTAATGATTGCTGAATGTGTCTATCAACCTGATCTTTCAGGTTTGGAATGCGCATGGCCGTCGAAGCGAGTGCAAAACATTGATTGGCAACCATCTCAAGGTCATCGAGCGTTTCAAACAGATCACGCGCCCGTTCAAAATAAGCATAGGCATCCGTATACTGTTTTTGCTCAAAGGTGATCCAGCCTTGACGCTCTACGGTTTTCGCCATGCCCACAATATCATCCAACCGATCATAGATTTTGGATGCATGGCGCACGTTCGCTTTGGCCTCATCCAAATCTTGCTGCCGTTGGGCAAATAAACTGCTCATGTAATAAAGCTCGGCAATGGTGGACAAAGACATAGTGGTATCATCCCGTTGATAAAGCAACGTGAGGGCTTGTTTGATCCACCAGCGCGCACGACTCCAATAGCCCGTGCGTTCCCAATAGTCTTTCAACGCTAAAACGGCAGGGCCAAGTCTTTCTGGCGCATGTTCCGCATACCATTGCAGTCCACGCTCCAAATTGAGCCACATATCCCAGAGTTGATGAAATTTGTCCTCGCTATTGTCTTGGTTTTTGTCTTGGCTTTTGTTCTGGCTATAGCTAGGTTGGTCTGCGTCTTGCGCTACCTGCGAAATGGATGCCGCCTGAGTACAGTAAAAATCTGCATAGCGTTCTTGAACCCCACGCTGCATTTCTGGGGGCAACGTTTGATAGTGATTGGTTGCAAACTGCTTCACCAGCGGGTGTAGCTGATAGTAGGAACCATCTAGCGACTGAATCCACGACTTCTGTAAGAGTTGTAAGATCGTGAACGCATCTACCTCAATCACCTGTGTGATGGCTGTCTGTGTAAAATGATGCGCAAAGATCGAGAGCAATGCAATTGTGTGTTGTTCTTGCGCACTGAGATAGTGCCATGAACTCTCTAAAATGACGTGCATATTGGCATGTTGCGTTGGTGCGTCACGCATCGGGTTGACGAGGAGATTGAGTGAATCCGTTAACTGTGCCACCAAGTCCGCGGGGCTAAATTGCACCAGCCATTGCGTCGCCATTTCGATGGCAAGCGGCATCCCATCCAGAAATTGACAGAGGGCAACGATATGCGGCCAGTCGCTATCGGGGAAGGTGTAGGTGGGTGCTTTGGCCTTGGCAAACTCGACAAAGAGGGCCAACGCCTCATACTCGGTAGTCAGGTCTTGTTGTATAGAAGGCTGTTTTACTAGAGCATCTATCACCGTTTGTCCGGCATCTGCTGTTGGCACGGAGAGACCAGACAACATGACAATCACTTCGTCATGCAGGGTCAATGGGGCACGCGATGTCACCAACACATGCAAACGAGGGGCATGGGAAAGCAGCCTTGAGATGAGGCTACTGGCCTCCAGAATATCCTCAAAATTATCCAAGAGCAGACAAAGCTCTTTCTCTCTCAACTCATCCAACAGCTTCTGCACAGGCGTGGTTGATGCCTCAACGGGGAGGTCCAGGGTTAAACAGATGGCATCGGCGACCCGTGTCTCGATGTCTTGGACTGCATCTTCTGTGCTTGACTGAATCCCTTGCAGGGAGACCAATGCCACGCCATGCTCAAACTGCTCCTGTTGTTGAACGATCACTTCTATTGCCAGACGGCTCTTGCCCACCCCACCCATCCCTGTAATGGTAATCAGGCGCGTCATTGGGCTTGCAAGGTAGGTGGTCAGTTGTGCGAGTTCCTTCGCACGTCCAAAGAGGCGACCGAAAGGCTTGGTGACATGCCAACGAACGGGTTCAGGACGTGTATCTTCAACCAGAGGCGGAGGCTGGTTTGTCGATGTATCAGATACCACCGTGTTGGTCGTTGTATCCGACTTCGGGAGATGTGTGCTGGCTGTCGCTGTCTCACGTGCTTGTGGGATAGCATCGTCAATCACATCCTTAACCACATCCTTAACCACATAGTCATCTGCACGAATCCGTGCAATCAACTGCGCTATCTCAACACTAGGGTCCACATCCAACTCTTCACGCAATACCGTCTGCAAAGTGGCATACTGCTCCAATGCCGCCCAGCGTTGTCCATCTTCATAGAGCAACTGCATTTTGAGTTGATGCGCCTCTTCATGCCAAGGGATCAACGCCAATAATTGCTCAAGATCACTGTGTGCCTGTGGTCGATTTCCCTGCGCAATCTCCGCTTGGCTCAGGCGATACAACAGCGTTGCAACCTGTGTCTGCAACGCCTCGCGTGTATCCATCATCCAATCACTAAACATCGGTGTGTTCGGAATATCAAACCCAGCCAGAAAGTCACCACGATAGAGGTCCACCGCTCTACGATAATGGGGTATCTGCGCCGGATCAAGCTGCCCATTTCTGGGTAAGTGGGCAAGCAGTTCATGCATATCAACCACAACCAACGACGGGTCAAAGCCCAATGCATCTTTGGTGATTTGCATGTAGTCACCCAGGTGACGACGCAGCACAACCAAACGATTTCGTAAGTGGCGTCGCCCTATGCCTGGCGGACTATCGGGCCAAAACGCGTCTGCGAGGTCACTGCGTTTGTGTGGTTGCGCCGTGGCCGCCAAATAGTAGACCAAGGCATATTCCTTAGCTAACCGAAATGGTAGGTCAGTTTGGTCCAAGCGAATCTGAGGCGGTCCCAATAACTGTATGGTTAGTGCTGATTTTTCTGGATAGTTGTTCATCTGAATGTCTATGACAAATGGCGTATTTTCTAAATGTTTGATTATTTTTTTCCCAATGATGCTCAGTGTGACGGTGTGTATGACGCTCAGTGTGACGTTTGATATGACGCCCACCATTTATCATAATGATGTTCGTTGTGTTGATGGGTTTTTGATATAAATCTCAATTTATAAACACGTAGACTCATCAAACAACACGAAAAAATGAGAAGAATAATGTTTTTCGTTACCCCATTATTCAAAATCTCATTATGCAAATCTTATTATCCAAATTTTATCATACACTGACAAAAAGGGTTAGAGACGTTTGAAGGATACAGTCTATACCCTTTGAACAATCAAGGAGCCAACCTCAAATCAAGAAAATCTTAAGTAAAGGAAAAAGATTCATGCAAAGGTGTAATCAAAAATTCACACCGAGCCAGCGGATAAGGTTTCGTTGTGGCATCGGCCTAATACTCACACTCATCATGTTAATGGCAACCAGTGGGCAACAAATTATCAAAAAAACAGATTTTTCTGGTACTCTGCTCAATATGACGAACACGGCATATGCAGCCCCTCATCTTAGTCTACCCAGCGCAACCAACACAACCCATGCAACTACGACTGCAATTGCGGATGAAGATGGGCGTGGACAAGCGTTATTTGATTTCAACAATGGCGATTTGCCTGCCTTTTGTGTCGAAGAGGGCGAACTAGGGCCACACAATGGCGATGTCTATACCATTGTTGACGATCCTTCGACCATCCCATTTAACAACGGCTCTTTAACCAACGCACAAATCCGTGACCGAGTTGCGCGTGTGCTAGATATCTTTAACGATCCAGACCTACTGCCCTCGCCTTTGCCATCGGGTCATGGTGATGATTTCTATAATGCAGTGACGTTGGCGATTTGGAAATACACTGATAACTATAACTTTAACACAGACCCGCTGACACCGTATACATGGACGGGCGGTGACGGCAACACCTATGATGAAACCGATATCGTGAGCCGTGTGGATGTGGGGACCTATCAACCACAGCCCGTTGTGTTTGTAGACCCACCCAATCCTAGTCTGCAAACGATGGTGCTGCTCGACCCTGTATCACCAGACAGCATCGCAGGCACAGTCTACAATGACATTGACCATGATGGCACACAGGATGCGGGTGAGCCCGGTGTCGCGGGTGTCACGGTGACGGCCTATGATGCCAGCGGGGGCAGTGTGAGTACCACGACCGACAGCAACGGTGCATACACGCTCGCCATAGCCAGCGGAACCTATCGTGTCGAAATCACAGACTATCCAAGCTGGCTGCAACCCGGTGTGGCAGCGGGCAACACAACAACTGTCATCGCTAGCTCAGGTACAACGGTCGACTTCAACCTGTCAAACCCTGAATCCTTCTGTGCATCCAACCCCGATATCGCCATCGCCTGTTACACCAATGGCGACCCGACACAGGGTGGCACATCCGCCACCAACGACGCCATCGTCTCCTTTGCCTACAACAATACAGGGCGTCCCACAGAAGGCGCAACCGCACCCAACCACGACGTCATGACCGATGATGTTGGCTCAGTGTGGGGCATGGCCTATGACCGTGAAAATCAACTGCTCTACTCTGCCGCCTTTCTCAAACGTCATGTCGGCCTGACCGATGGCTTGGGCGCAATCTATCGCACCGACTATTCGGGCGCATCACCCAGCACCAGCGGTACACCTTTTGTGGATGTGCAGGCATTGGGTATCAATGTCGGTACGATTGTCACACGCAGTCTGCCTGCCAATTTTGACGAGTCAAGCCACGATGTCGAAGGCTTTAACGAAGTTGGCAAAGTCGGTTTGGGTGGACTGGAGATTTCACCCGATGGTCAGACGCTCTATGTGGTCAACTTGGCTGGCTCTGCCGAAGGCAACGCTGATGGCCCCTCACTCGTTGCCCTTGACATTTCGGGTACACCGAGTCTCATCGACGAATACCAAGTCCCTAACCCAGGGTGTGGCACAGACTGGCGACCCTTTGCCAACCGTATCAGCGGCGATGAGTTGTATGTCGGCGGTGTCTGTAACGGTGAGGTCAACGGCTCGGGTTCTATGCAATTTGCTGTCTATGCGTTTGATACGCTCAGTAACAATTTTAGTGCAACCGCCGTCTTTAGCAACACGCTCAACTACACCAAGGAGCCTGCCTTTAAGACGCAGTGTGATGGCTGGAATGTGTGGATTGACGATTGGTCGGATATTGGCTATATTGAGGGCGACCGTGATCTCTGTCATCCACAGCCCATGCTCAGTGACATTGACTTTGATGTGGATGGGGATATGATCTTTGCCTTTATGGATCGCATGGGACATATCGGTGGGGTCAAGAATTATGGCAACGACACAGGCAGCACGACGCGCTATCAGGTGGTGGTCGGTGGCGATTTATTACGTGCTGACTTTGACGGTGCAAGCTGGACGCTGGAAAGTGGTGGGATGATTGGAACCGACGGCTGTGGGGCCAATGGCGAAGGACCCGATGGTGGCGAATTTTACTTCGCCGAGGAATGGACGACCCTGACAACGCAGCTTGAAACTGCCCAAGGGACCGCTGCCATCCTGCCCGGCTCCAACCAACTCACCTTTAGCGCCGTTGACCCGCTCGACATCTTCTCCGGTGGTATGATTCATGCCAGCAACACAACGGGGCAGCTAGTCAGTGCCTATGAATTGTACTATCAAGACACCACTGGTGACAGTGTGCCTGACATTGGTGGCACATTAAGCAACGGGTCATTTTCTAAGGCCAATGGGCTGGGTGAAATGGAATTCCTCTGTGCCGCTGCACCCATCGAAATTGGCGACTATGTTTGGTATGATACCGATGGCGATGGCATCCAAGACCCGAACGAGGCTGGCATTGACGGTGTGGATGTCATGCTATACAACGGCAGCACGCTGATTGCAACGGCTACCACAGCCAATGGCGGTCAATATCTGTTTAGCTCGGCCACTGGCACAGACACCGCCAACATCAAATATGGCCTGTCCATCCAACCCGCCACCACCTATCAACTACGCATCTCGCTGAGTGACCACGATCTGCCAGCCAATGCCGCTGCAACCAGCCCCAATCAAGGGGGGCAAGGCACGGACAACCATCACCGCACCGATTTACATGACAGCGATGCGGGTGAATTGAACAGCGGCTTCTCGACCATTCAATTCACGACGAGCGGTGCAGGCGTCAACAACCAGACACTCGACTTTGGCTTTGTCGCTATGCCGAATGTGACACCCAGTATCGACATTGAGAAGATACGCAACACACCGGACCCCGTGACGCCCGGCACATCCATCACCTTCACCATCCGCATCACCAACACAGGCACAACCACCATCACCACGCTCCCGCTGACCGACACCTACAGCAGTGCTTACCTAACCTTTGTCGGGTTGCGCACCACGCCAGAGGCCGACACAACGGGGAACACAGGACAGATCGTGTGGAGTGACCTGACGCAAGCTGCGCCCAACGGTTTTGGCATGGACTTTGGTCCCAACGATGTATGGGACGTGGTTGTCGAGTTTGTGGCGGCATTGGACACAACGTCGCTGCCCAATAGTTGGACGATCAACACAGCACAAGCCTTTACACACACCGTCACCGATACTGTGCGTATCTTTGCGCCCACTAATGTTGTGGTGAGCAATCGCCATGTTGTGGTTGAAGAGGATATCGTCGTGCTGTCATGGTCTACTGTCGATGAAACGGACCTGATTGGGTTTCATGTGTTACGCATCGCAGAAAGTGGTGGTGAACCGATACGACTGACCAGTGATGACGAAATTATTCTGGTGCAGGATACAACCAATGGCGCAGATTATCGCTATGTAGATGCGACTGGCGATGTGGATGCCAATCATCATTACATCCTAGAGATGGTCATGGCAGATGAGACACGTCCATTGATGGATATAGGGATGGTGGATGAGGAACCGAACGTCTGGGTTGTCTATTTGCCCATGCTGAGAAGGTAATCCCCTGTCAATTAAATTTTGAACATGACGGTTCAACCTGCGGGCAAGGACGTCCACGCCACATTCGTCCAACTCCAATAGTTGTAGCTAAAAAAAATCCGTATCCGCGTTTTGGGAATAAAACGCGGATACGGATGAAGCGATCAACTGTCAACTGTCAACTGTCAACTGTCAACTCTTCACAAATCCACTCATCCACCGTCTTCTCCGTTGAACTAAAATTTGCGCCAATCAAGGTAATCGGCTTCTTGTCCAACAGATATTTCTGATAATACTTCTTCTGGTGAATCTGGTTGAGTGCGTCCTGAGCGGTCTTGTCCAGTTTGAACTCAAACAAATAAATATGGTTGTCAAGATTCACCACCATGTCAATCCGCCCAACATCGGTCTGCACTTCCGCGTCAATTGGCTCACCCATCAGGCTCAACGCTAGATAGAGAATGGAGTGATAATACTTCTCATAGGGCAAATGCAGGTCGTACTTGATGTTGGCAAAGAACACCTTCAAGGTCCGGAAAAACAGGTCAAGGTCATCCGTGCGTAGTGCCCTGATGAGCGTCAAGACATGGCTGACACCACGTCCCTTCTTGAGATTGCTAAACTTATCCAACAGATGGCTGAGAAAGGCAATTTTGACCTCGTGGTTGGGGTAGCCTAACTCAAACTGTCGCATCTCATCAGTGGACCCCGG
>JBCCFC010000510.1:0-9061 GCA_039029935.1 Chloroflexota bacterium | reverse complement strand
GACAATACCGAAAAACTTAATTTATAAGGTAGTAAACCTTCAAAAACGAAAAAGCATCTATGTCTGGGGAACATAGATGCACCGTGTCAAATAAATCAAAGACTATCATCATGGCTATACATTTAATTTAGACCACCAATGATTTTGTCTAAGTCCATTCCTTTCATTAGGAAGACGACACAACTCCGAAGCGTTTCATCAAATTCATCACCATATTTGTTATATAGACGAACGGCATAGGGTCTTGCCTGTTGCATGTCTTGTTGCGATGGGTATCTTCCTGTTTGTTGTTTGATGAAAATCACATCCTCCGTGGATAGGACTGTGCCACCACCGTAACGGCCACCCGCCGTTGACTCTTTTTCATCATCACTGCCATTTCGCTGTATCAGCGTACTTCGTTGAATCTGGACAGGTGACTTAGTACGCTGTACATGGTTGGGTGTGCCATCCGGCCATACCAGTCCCATCGCCTGTTTTTGTCTAGCCGAATCAAGAGGTTTGGGATGCTGGAATTCTCGATGTAGCGTTGATGATGACGAAGACTCTGTAACGGTTGTCGGCGATTCAAATGCCGAGTTTGATGTGTGTGGATGCGACAGACGACCGCTATCTACCATGTCTCGTAAGGACTCTTCGCGCTCCTCAGTAGTATTCACTGCGCGGTGAACCGTTTTTGACACCGGTCTTGTTTGAAAAACTTTCTTTTTGCTTGGCATATGTCTATTCCTCTGTTTGTTATAGTGCTTTTCATACACTGTCGATTCAATTCATGGTCAGTTCTCCTATATCAAATCATAGCAAAAAATTAGGCGATTGTCTATCTTGGATTATTGCCCGTTGGTGGAGATTGTCAGTCGCTGGTTGACGTTCACCCCGTTTAAAATTTGTGGTGCATATTGGCGATTCGGCCACTCAACCCGCAATTGCTCAATCTCAGTGACTGTGCCAAGCCCAAAGTGCAGGCGTGGGTCCTCAGAAGCGAGATAGCTGCTACCTGTTTGCACTTCACGCACAAGCTGACGCCCATCGACCAGTGTCAGTGTGACCCGTGTCCCCGGCTGATGTGCCTCACCAACCAGCACGACCTGTAGCCAGTTTGCAGTCTGTTCAGGCTGGGGCTGGTCATTCACCGTATTGCGCAACAACACGACGGGATAGCCAATCGTATTAACAGCAACATCCAAATCACCATCATTGTCAAAGTCAGCCACTGCACTGCCACGCCCCAACTGTGGACCTACCTTATCTAACCCAACCTCCGACGTATGTTCTCTAAACAGCGGACGCAGATGAGGAGGCAGGTTTGGCGATGTATTGACCGATTGGTTACGATAAAAGCGCATGGCTTCGGGATCGGTATCGAGGTTGGTGACAGGCACACGCCCGTTGACAATCAGCATATCGAGGTCGCTGTCCTGATCAAAATCCGCCAGATGTGTTCCCCAGCCAGTCATACCGCTGCCAAAGCCACTAAAACCCAGACGGAAGGTGCTATACTGAAAGGTCAACTCAGCTTGGTCCGTATCGCCAACCTTGTTACGATAGAGTGCGTTTAGCTCATGATTCCAATTGGTGATGAGCAAATCGAGCCAGCCATCGCCATCATAATCACCGCTGGCAACACCCATACCACTGCCTGAGTCACCAACATCGGCAATGCCCGTCATATCTTCAAAGATAAAGCCATCATCACTGGGTTGGTTATGGGATTGATTACTGGGTTGATTACTGAGTTGATTGCGGTAGAGACGATTGGGATGCCCATCATTGGCAATATAGAGGTCGAGATCGCCATCTTTATCCAAATCACCAAAAATAGCACCTAACCCACGTTCGGTGCGTGTTAAGCCTGCCTCAACTGTAATCTCCTCAAAGGTTGTGTGGAGAGGATTGGTTGTGTTTGCCCCTTGGTTGAGATAGAGTCGGTCGGCCAAGCCATAGTAATCCTGTGGGAACGCCCCGCTCGGTTTGGGGATGCGATGATTGAGGTCAATGTACGCGGCCACAAAGAGGTCGAGCCAGCCATCACCATTGACATCGCCCACAACGGCTGCGCTGTTCCACTCTTCGGCGGCTACACCTGCAGCCAACGCCCCCTCGGTAAATGTGCCATCGCCATTGTTCCAGAGCAACGCATTGGGTCCACTGGCGGTGACATAGATATCGGTCCAGCCATCGTTGTTAAAATCAGCCGCGACACAGCCATTGCCAAACATGACCAAATCGGTCTCCGTTTCTTGGCTGACATCGGCGAATTGACCCGCTTGGTTACGATACAGGGCATTATGGGGCAATCCACCTTGTCTCTGCCAGTATGCCTTTTCACGCTTGGCGTGGCTATTGACCAAGTATAAATCCAACCAACCGTCCTTATCATAATCCAGCCAACAAAGACCACCGCCCATTGCCGCGACGGGGTCTTTAAACTCAATTTCCTGCCGGAACGCACCATGTTCAAAATCTAGCCCGACATGGGTAGCAACATTTTCAAAACGGAAAGATGGATCAGGTTGACTTTGCCGTTGAATCTGTTTTGAGGAGGGTGGTGTTGGTGTGAGTTTGCGTACGTTGATTGAACGTTCATGGGCATCAAGGGACAGACCACTGGGCACAGATGGCGGAACAAGTGCTGATAAATCGGTGGCATCAGGGTCAGTTAGACTATGCAAGAAGGAAACCAAATCGGTAAGTCCCTGCTCACTTAATGGCTCGGTGCGCAGCAAGGTCCTTGCAACCGTTGGTCGTTGGGCACGTAGATTGGGCTGTTGGAGGCTGCTAAAGAGCGCAGAGGGGATGTCATGTTCGGTTGGGTCATAATCCATGAGACTTGTCTGCATATCGAGGTGGTGTTGGATCGCGGTTTCCAGCGTGGCAAATGCACCATCATGAAAATAGGGTGCGGTGAGGGCAACGTTGCGCAGACTGGGTGTGCGGAACTTATACATGTCGCGTACATCATCGCTAACCGCCGCCCGTCCCCAATCGTTGCGTCCGCTGACGCCATGCCCTTTACCCGGCCCCAGTTGCGGAATCATGAGGTTATGATAGCCGAGATCGGTAAAGAGGTCGCCGCTGTGACAACTGGCACAGTTGCCAGTGGGGTTGGCAGGGTCAAAGAAGATCAATGCCCCGCGTTTTTGCTGCTCTGTCAAGGCATCCAACTCGCCCGCCAGATACTGGTCCCAAGGCGCATTGGTAAAGATCAAGTGTCGTTCAAAGGCGGCAAGGGCGAGGACAGCCCGTCGCAATGTGACAGGTTCGCCTCCATCATCGTCAAAGGTGTCAGCAAAGAGATCAACGTAGGTCGGGTTCTGTTGTAAGCGTTTGAGCAGCGTGTTACGGATGGTCTGGCGCGCCATGCCACCCAACGTCGCCCCAGCCATTTCATGGGTGCTGATGATGGGGAAGAGAGCCTGCGCCATGAGTGGGTCCGTCAAGTCCATGTCGTTGACACTACGCTCTTGGGTGAAGACTGATTGCGGTGCTGAAAAATCTACTGTTGACAGCGCATAGCCTTCAACACGGCCATCCCAGAACTGCACCGGAAGCAGTGCGCTGTTGATGATGGTCGGTGAATTTCGCGGGATAAATTGCCAGCGGAATGGGTTCTCAATCTCGGTCTGGTCCGTATCAGCATTGATTTGACCTGTTCGCCCTGCTAAACGACGCGCACGGTTGGCCTCTGGAGCGAGCCAGATAGTGTCACGGAAAGCTCGCTCTGGGCCTAAGCCATGCCCGCCTGTGCCGATAGGTAGTACGCGTCCATCTGCCATTGCAAACGCGGGATGGTGACAGGTGGCACAGGCAATATTTTGATCGCCCGATAGAATGGGATCAAAAAATAATGATTGACCGAGTTGCGTCAACGGTGAATCCGTTTCACGCAAAGCCGCACCAGGATTTGGCTGGAGATTGTGGTTTTGGATAATTTCGGCAAGCAGGTTGTCGATATCAGCAGAATCTGTTTTTGTCTGTTGTGCATGGGCACTATCGGTAGATGGACAAAGCAAGAGAATCAGGCTGATGATACCAACCAAAATGCCCCAATCCCTCGCTATGTTCAGGTAGCGTTCGTAGGTCCGGTTAGTAACCGGACAGGTTTGATTCACCTCATTATTTTGGATGGAAACTTTGGGGGCTGACAGATTGTCACGCTGGTAGCGTGACCTACGAATTAACTGTTGACAATCCTTCATAACATTCATCTGCGTTTATCCGCGCTCGTCCGCGTCCAACAACTCCGGCAACCTGATTTGTATGACACGTCCTCGAAAAACCTCACTAATATAAAGCGAGCCATCTGCCGCTGGCAACACGGCCCCTGGAAAATCAAGTCGGTCGATAACGGTGACTAACGTGCCATCTGCCTGCACTATACTCAGTCGCCCCGTCTCTGGCAAATAACCGCTGCCATCAAAGCACGATGCGCCTGGCTGGAACTGTGCAAATTCCAACACCCAAATCGTGCCATCTGCTCCTTGAGCGACATCAATTGGTAAATTTAGACCATCCACCACCGTCCGCTGATTGCGCGCTTTGTCAATCGCCACCAGAAGACCGCTGTTGGCTGGATAGGGACAGCCTCCAAAGAGAGTGACATAATATTCTTCCTGTCTATCTTGTCGCTCAACCCGTGTAATCCCCGTAGGGACAGCTTCAACGGGATAGATTTTATCTTGTGGATCGGGGATGCGGTCAAAGCGATGAAAAAAACGCGTCGTGCCGTTGGGGTTGGCCGTTGCCACACCATTTTCACTGGCATCTGAGACAACAGGGATTCCGTCCGGATCATAAGTCATGTCAAAGGGATTGACCAAACGTACATTGTTGAGTTTATCGAGCGTACGCCCCAATACATCGGGCATAAACGATGTCGCTGGTAATTCGCCATCAAAGGCAGAGACAGGCAATGTCCAGAGGTGTTCTTGGCTAAAATTGCCGATATAGACCGTTTCGCCGTCTGGTGACACGCTCACCAGCGGGACGCCAGCTAAATCACCCGCGTCGCGCGTGCTCGGCAACCCTGACACAAGCCGACCATGCGTCTGTTCTGTCGTCCCGGGGTTCATGACGAAAGTCACACCTGCGCTTTGGTCGCGCTCACCACTCCCCTCCTCGGCAATCAACAGACCACCATTCGGTAGTTGTGCCAAGCCAACGGGTCCCAACAGATTGTCAATGATGACGGTGGTTTGGGGCTGACTAGGTGATGGTGATTGGATGGGTGTGCAGGCTGTCAAAAGACAGAATAAAAACCCAAATCCATATAATCTATAGAAACCGTTACGCATGGTTTATCTACTTTTCTCTGGCAAACCCAAGAACCCAAACACATCGGCCAGATCATTAAACTGTTGCAAATCGGTGTAGTAAATGCCCTCTTCTTCCAGCCGGTTCTTGGCTGGCTCAGAGTAGCCTGCTTTGGAGACATACCAAGGTGTCACTTCATCGTACCCCTTGGTGTCTTGGACAGCGTGGATTTGGTCGAGAAATTCCTGAACCTGTGTACTGGTCACTTTATCCTTGCGATATTTCACCTGCACAAACCATGCTAGGCGCATGAAGACTTCTGCCTCTTCATCATAGCCTTGATACTCGCCAATCAAATCCAATTCCTTCGGGCGACCCTCTTCAATCACGCCCCAACGGTTTTCGATTTTGTAGAAATCGGGGACAGTGACCGGATCAGGCGTTGAGAAATAGCTTGGGCCATCAAGCGTACGCCCATCAAAGCCCTTCATCACCGCACCGACGACAATTTCGGCAAAATGCCCCATGACGTTGGTCATGCGCCGCAGTTCGCCGCTCACTTCCGTTTCGATGTTCTTGGCCGCTTGTACTCTGGTCAGTTCTTGGATTTCATAGTCGTATTGATAGGCGATAAAGCGCTTGAGCATTGGCTCAGTCGGTCCTTCAAACACACTTAGGGAGGCACGGCGCACAATATCAAGCTCTTCTAGTTTTTGTAACGACTCCTGCACCTCTTGCGGTGTGACACCAATCTTCTCAGCTACATTCTTGACCGGGATCCGTTCATCTGGGTATTGGGTCGCCCAAAACATCACCTTTTTGGTCGTCTGTCCATCATTAAGCAGCTTGCTGTACTTGTGAAATTCCTCGTTGTAATGCTTATAAAGTTGCCCACGTGGATGGGTCAATTCAAAGCTGACGACCTCATCCAACGCGTCAATGTTTGGGTAATGCTTCGCTGCGGGTGATGCACTGTACATAATTGATTCAATCGCATAAGGATAGCCTTGGGTGAGCTTCCAGACGGCATAGGCAAATACGTAATCAATGGGAATATTGCGGTGTTGGCAGAAACGCATTACGAGCAGCATGGCAAAGGCTGGTTCCAATGGGTCCAAGAATTGGTAGGAGAGACGCCCCGATAAGGCGCCGCCTGTGGCGCGACCAAAGAGGAGTGAAACCGATGAACCAGAGACGACCATCGGTGCAACCTGTGACTCAGACGCCTTTTGATAGTGGTTGGTCAGCGGGATCACACGGTCGTGATCTGGATCATAGACATCTGCGAGGATTTGGAACTCATCAATAAACATAGCTGTTGGTATGTTATTGATGCCAGCTCTGGCTCGCGGTATATTGATGATCCAATTGGCGAGATTTGTTGAACGATAGCTATTTAGCTTGCCGTTGCGCATAGAATAATACTTTTGAGTGATGTCAAGAACGATTTTATCCTGTCTATCTTGTGCAAATTGATGTAATCCGTCGATATCAAGTGGGTCTCGAAGTAAATCAGGACGTCGATAGTGAAACGCACAATAACAGTTTAGATAGCTTTGACAGTAATATTCCGCAAACTCGTAGGTTGTAATCATCCCTGGGCGATACAGATAGGGTTCAAAGGTGATAAAGACAGGCATTACAACATCTTGCTCATAGAACAGACGGTTGAAGACGCGATGGAGAATGGCTGTCTTCCCTGTGCGCCGTAACCCCGCAAAGGCGACACTACTACCTCGGGGTGTGGGGATGCTATTGCCCCATTTCCAGAAATACTCAAGGTGTTCTTGGCGGTTGACAAACGATTGTTCGGCAATTTCTTCCAGCGGTTTGAGTGGTTGGTTCATAGTCTATATATTCCTCATGTACACAATAGCAAAACAAGTGTTCATGAGCAATTATATCAGATGGGCATGGAATTGGCAAAGAGAATGGCCGACTCAATTTCCACGTGGATGACTGTATTGTATACACATCGTATCGAGTTGTAAAATTTGATCAGGATGCCTTTGCAAGTGTTTATTTATGGTGCATCGGGTAGGCCACGAAAATCGAGCAACGTCGCCAACGCATAGAATTGCGCCCAACCGCTGTAGTAGATGCCCTCTTTTTCGAGCAGTTGGATGGCTGGCTTTGTAAACCCGCCCTTGGAGAAAAACCAGCGGTGAATCTCGACATAGCGTTTGGTCTCTTCGGATTTCACCAAAAACTTATTGGATTGCTTGATAAAATGCTCAACCTGTCCGCTGTCTACTTTGTCTTTGAGATACTTGGACTCGACCAACCACATGCCTTCTTGACTTTGTTTTGTCTCTGGGATAAACCAACTGCCGATAACGTCAATCTCGACCTTATCGCCTGCAATGACAACACCACCACGACGCTCAATAAACCGAAATTGGTTGAGCGTTATAGGCTGATTTTGATTAAAATAGCGTCCGTCAACCTTACGCCCATCAAAGCCACGCATAATCAAACGCGCATAGAGTTCGCCTATTTCACCCTTGGCCTGATTGAGCTGTCCCAAGATGGTGTTGAACTCGGCCTCCCAATCAGCCATTGCCTCCTGCTCGCTCAAGTCAAGTATGTCAAGTTTGTAGTTATATTTGATAAAACGACGTAACATTGGGTCACTGGGTCCTTTAAAGAGACTCATCGACCCTTTTTGCACAATATCGGCTTCATACAATCTGCGCAGTGACTGCTTGACATCATCGACTGGTAGCCCCAATTCTTCAGCAATGGGTTTTGGATATATCAGTTGATTGGGGTATTGGGTTGACAAAAACATGACTTTTCTCGTGGTTGTGCCATCATTGAGTAAATCGCTATATTTTTCAGTTTCCTCATTGTAATGTTGCCACAATTTGCCATCGAGGTCGCCTAATTCGTAGAAGACCACTTTTTTCAGACTTTTTGGATCGGTCAATTTATTCGACTCTAAATATTTACTATGGAACACCATATGGATGCTATAGGGGTAGCCACCTGTGAACTGCCAGATAGTTTCGGCTAATTCGTTGCTGACTTGAATGCCGTTCTTATTACCCAATAAAAAAGTTAATTTATAGGTGTTGTCTTTATCCAGTGGCTTCAAATGATTATAATTAAACCGCCCAGACAACATCCCACCCAAGGCATTGCCCACAAGTAGTGAAATGGACGATCCAGAAACAAGCATGGGTGCCCAGCGTGTGTCCACCGCCCACTGAAATCCATTGGTCAGATCAAGCATCAAGTCCTGTTTGGGGTCATAGACTTTGAGCAATACCTGAAATTCATCGACAATCATGACTGTCCGAATTTCTTTGTCCCACGCAACCGTGCGCGGTGTATCAATCGCAAATCTGACTAAGTTTTGTGATAGATGGGACTTTATATTGATGTCATACCGTTCAAAAAGCCTATTCAGAATTTCATCATCAACCTCAGCGGCAATCGGTCTCAACTCATCCATATTCAGGTTTTGGCGGATCAATTCTGGACGATCATGTCGAAAGGCCAAGAAGCATGAGATATACTTTGACAGGTACATGTCGGCAAAGTCGTTTGTTGTCAAGGTCCGTGCCCCGTCTAGGTACGCTGCAAACGTGACATAAACGGGCATCACTTTTTTCTGCTCACGGAATAGCATGTTAAACAACTTGCTCAAAATCGCCGTCTTGCCCGTCCGTCGTCGCCCAATCAAGGCTTGACTGTTCAAAGGGAAGTCTGGGATGGTAGATGCCCACCGCCAAAAATAGGAGAGGTCCCCTTCACGGTTGACAAAAAACTCACCGACTTGATCTTCTAGTAGTTTTGGTTGTTG
>JBCCFC010000509.1:0-9062 GCA_039029935.1 Chloroflexota bacterium | reverse complement strand
TCGAAACGCGGAGTTAGCGGGGTACCCTCTGGGTCCTATTGCGGGTCGTACACGAGAACACCGGCATTAGGACCCAAAGGGTTCCCCTGCCTAACTCCACAAATATGTGGGTAATTTATTTTGTGGAACGGCCTAACTCTATAGTGCCCCCAATTGCTCAGATCAAGTTCCGTCGCACCCGAACGTCGTGCTGCTTCGATTTTCTCTTCTGCTTGGTGGTATGCTGCGTTGTGTGTCATGGTTTTATCCTTATTTTCAACAGTCATCAACGAAATGAGAGGCCCACCGAATGATGAGCGTTTATGAAATCAATTGGGTCAACTATCTACTATCAACTCTTCACTGATCCAATCATCCACGGTCTTCTCATCTGAGCTAAAATTCGCCCCAATCAAGGTAATCGGCTTGCCCTCCAACAGATACGGCTCGTAATATTTCTTTGCATGAATTTGGTCCAACGCTTCCTGCGCTGTTTTGTTCAACTTGAATTCAAACAAATAAATCCGTTTGGTAAGGTTGATGATCGCATCAATTCGTCCATCGCTGGTCTGTACTTCAGCGTCAACTGGCTCCCCCATTAGACTCAATGCCAAATAGAGAATCGATTGGTAGTACTTTTCATAGGGCAAATGCAGATCATACTTGACGCTGGCAAAGAATACTTTCAATGTACGGAAGAACAGGTCAAGGTCATTGGCGTGGAGTGCGTTGATCAACGTCAGGACAGCTTTGCCACTGCGTCCCTTCTTGAGGTTGCTAAATTTATTCAGCAGATGTCTGAGAAAGGCGGTTTTGACCTCGTGATTGGGGTAGCCTAGCTCAAACTGCTGCATTCGTCTGGTAGAATTCGGTGCGTACCCCTTCAACGTGAGATACCCTGTTTGGAACAGCAATGGCACAATCTCAAGGTCATCTACATCATAGGTTTCAAAGTCTGTTTTCATGAGGATCAGATCATTGAGTTCTTCAATCGGGTAGTTGCGCCTGTGAATCAAATCAATCAAAAATGTGGGTGTACCACTTTCAAACCAATAGCTGTCAAATGCTTGATGTTTAAACAATTGCACGGTCGAAAACGGATTATAGACATTTTCGGCATTCGGTGCAAAGCAGAAGCCATTGTACCAGTAGCGGATTTCATCCATAAACTCCTCTTGGGTCATGTCCTCCTGTGCTGCAAAGTTGTGGATATGGTCTGCAAAATTGTCACGAATTTCCTGACCAGTCAATCCTAACATGGTTGCAAACTGTCTGCGTAATGTCAGATCACTCAGGTGATTTAGCTCCGAGAAGATACTCACTTTGGTGAATTTACTGATTCCCGTAATCAGCACAAAACGGATATCGGCATCCATCGACTTGATCACACTGTAGAATGCCTTCATGACCTCGCGAATTTTGTGAACCTCGTCCACATTCTCAAGGTTGTCAATAATCGGTGCATCATACTCATCAATCAAAATCACGACCTGATTGTTGTCAGGGTGATTCTTGCGGAGCAACTCAATCAAATCGGCAAATTTACGATTATACGGTGCGTCTTCACCCAATGTAATATCATAATTTTCGGCAATTTTTTTAAGCACATCATTCATCACACTTTCCAATGCTGGCGCTGTCTTCACCCGTTCCTTGCTAAAATCAAATCGGATGACAGGATGGTTTTCCCACTGATAATCGCTTTCGTAGAGCCACAGGTCTTTAAATAGCTCCTTATTGCCCTGAAAAATCTCATCAAGCGTGGATACCAGAAGGCTCTTACCAAACCGTCGTGGGCGCGAGATGAAATAGACGCCACCCAATTCCTTAATCATTTCATAAATATAAGGAGTTTTGTCTACATAAAGATAGCCGCCTTCAATCAAACGGCGGAATGTCGGTGTACTTGGATGTATCGGTTTTGCCATAAAATGCCCTCCCTCATCAAATCATGTTTCGACTGGCTCAATCTGCACAGAACACATTGCCTACAGTATACCACAAAAATAAGCAGACTACAGGGACATAAACTTGTCCTGAACGAGGGTTTGGGTTATTGTAGCGTTATGATTGACTTTCAAACCGCAGAGGAATATAGATGAATACCAAGGCGATATACCCACTTTCATCTGCGGTTCTATCTTATAGGTGAAAACATTGAGTACACAATCCATAACCATACCCAATCAATTCAAATTGGTCAGCGTGGCCGAGATGCAACAGCTTGAAAAAGAGGCCGATGCGCTAGGACATAGCTATGCCACAATGATGGAGATTGCGGGGCGCAAGGTAGCCGATCAAATCATTGCTGAGTATACGGGTATAGACACTGTGCTGGTGTTGGTTGGCCCCGGCAACAATGGCGGTGACGGCTTGGTCTGTGCGCGCTATCTTGCCCAAGCGGATATACCTGTGCAGGTGTATCTATGGCGCAGACGAACTGACCCTGAACATGATTACGAACAGCACTATGCCAAGTTGGTTGCGTTGAGTGTTTCGACAATGCATGTGGATGATGACAACGACTTTGCTTGGTTGCAGACATGGCTCGAAAATGCAACCGTTGTGGTCGATGCACTCCTCGGTACGGGCTCAAATCGACCGATTACTGGTCAGTTGACCAGCCTTTTGCAGATAGTACGTGCGTCTGTCGATGTCTCTCAAGCAGATGTCATTGCCATCGACTGTGCATCTGGCCTCAACTGCGACACAGGCGCGGTTGACCCCTTCACAGTCCCCGCCGCCCAAACCATCACCTTTGCCCATCCCAAACACGGGCACTATCAATTCCCCGGCCCCTCTGTCACGGGCAAATTTACCATTGCCGATATTGGCATCCCATCGCATCTGGCAGATGACATCCAAACTTGTGTAATTGAGGAGGAATGGCTACACGAATATTTACCACAGCGACCCAGCAATAGCCACAAAGGAACTTTTGGGAAGGCTATGGCTGTCGTGGGTTGCACAAATTATCCGGGGGCAGCCTACCTCAGCCTCGCTGCTGCTGGGCGGGTGGGTGCTGGGCTGATTACAGGGGCGGTGTCAGCACTCATTTGGCCGATTGTGGCGGGAAAGTTGACTGAGGCGACATGGGTTCCATTGCATAGCCAGCCAGACACGGTTGGCGTGGGTGATGTAGATGTTGTCTTGGATGCGGTGCAAGGCTACACAACATTGCTGGTTGGGTGTGGGTTAGGCAACACGGCACAGTCACAATCCTTTGTACAGAACTTACTCACGGGTTTACACGGATTGTCTATTGACCAAAGACCCAGCATGGTGGTGGATGCGGATGGATTAAACTGTCTGGCGCAGACCAAAGGCTGGTCAGATTGGCTCACCCCCGATACCGTGCTGACACCGCATCCGGCAGAGATGGCACGGCTGTGTAATCTCCCCGTTAAAGACGTTGTGGCGAATCGCTGGGCGTTGGCACGTGAAAAGGCGCAGGAATGGGGTGTCGTCGTGTTGGTGAAGGGGCCATATACTGTTATTGCCAACCCAGAAGGTCAGCTAGCGGTGCTGCCCTTTGCAACCGCTGCCTTAGCCACTGCTGGTACGGGTGATGTATTGGCAGGGATCATTACGGGGTTGTTGGCGCAAGGTGTACCCGCCTTTACAGCGGCCTGTCTTGGATCATGGTTACATGTGATGGCAGGTCGCGCGTGTATGACGGGGACTGTTGGGGTTGGCGTACTGGCGTCAGATTTATTGCCTCTCTTGCCCAGGGTTATCAACGATTTGGCGGCATACGGCAGATAAATGATCTTAAATGGTAGGGAACAAACCCACTGATTGCAAATCGGTGTCGAGCACAGGCAGCACGTTCAAAACGTGCCGGATTCACATAATTGGGCCAATCCCCATTAGATGGGACTCGCAACTTCAAACATTGCTGCGGGTTTTAGAATGATTGGGAGACCAATCGAAAGCTGTCCTCAAACGCTTGCGGGGTGGTCATGGAACATCAATTTTAACAGGTTTGTAGCCTGTTTGCTATGATAGATGCCGATTATAAATCGGCGGTGCTAGAAACAAAATCATAACTGAGGATACATATGAATATTGCGTTGGATGCGATGGGGGGAGATTACGGACCAGGGGTCATTGTTGAAAGTGCCGTTGTTGCGGCTCGCCAATACCAAATAACCATTTCATTAGTGGGGCAAGAAGAGAAAATTCGTCAAGAGCTAGACAACCATAATACAGCCGGATTAGACATCCCCATTGTGCCCGCTAACGATGTCATTGGCATGGATGATAAACCAGCCACCAGTGCGCGATCTAAAACCGATAGCTCTATTGTGGTGGCAAGTCGTCTTGTACGCACAGGTCAGGCGCAGGCATGTGTATCGGCGGGTAGCACAGGGGCAGCGGTCGCCGCAGGTATTTTGCACATCGGGCGCATTAAGGGCATTTCGCGCCCAGCCTTGATTACACGCTTCCCTACCTACACAAATCATTGTCTCCTGCTCGATGTTGGAGCGAACCCTGATGCTCGTGCCGAAAATTTGACCCAGTTTGCGATCATGGGCAGTTTGTATGCCAACTACATTAGCGGCATTGCGAATCCATCGGTGCGTATTTTGAGCAATGGTGAGGAAGAGGGCAAGGGCAATGAGTTGGTTCTTGAAGCCTATGAGTTGCTACGTACAACACCAGGCATCAACTTTCAAGGGAATATTGAGAGTAAAGATGTGATTGGCGGCTTGGCCGATATCGTTGTTACGGATGGGTTTACAGGCAATGTGTTTGTCAAAACCGCAGAGGCAACGGGGAGCCTTGTCCAGAAGGTATTAAAGCAAGAGTTCATGCGCGGTCCCATCAGTATGCTTGGCGGGCTGCTGGCAACGGCGGGGATTCGACGAGTACGTGGGCGTTTGGGCGATGGGCAATTCGGCGGTGCTATTTTACTGGGGCTGTCGGGTCCAGTGGTCGTGGCACATGGCCGCAGCGATGTCGAGATGATGTTAAACTGCATTCGCATTGCCAAACAGGCTGTTGAGACCAATTTGTCTGAGGAGATTCGGCAAGGGGTAGCACTTGCAAAGACGAAATCCACACTGAAGATGGCGGAACCATCCAGTACGAACCGACAACCAAAATCAGCCCATGCAGAGGCTGTTCCTGCATAACTAAATCAAGGCCATTCCACAGAAACAATTACCACAGGATCGCGGAGAGAGGCAGTCTCTACTGCCGGAGTACTCGTGTAGAATCCGCAATCGAGATTGCTAGCTCCGCAATTTAATGGGTGTTTGATTTTGTGGAATGACCCAACTCAAAACACAAACAGTTAGGTTAACGTTTTAATGAAAATTTATCGCAATACAACAAAGATCGAAAACAGCGAAAAATGGGGGCGTCGCTTTAGCCTCACAGGGTTGCTCATTCTCTTTGCGGGCTTGTTTGCCAGCTTTGTCCCCAATATCTATCCATTGGACCAGCCTGCCCCCCATCAATTTGGGGCCTTTCTCCAACAATATTGGTCCTTTGTCAGCTTTGTCACTCTGCCCGGTGGCTTTATCTTTGCCAGCTTAGGTAGCTATTTTATCAACCGCTTTGCACGTCGTCGCTGGCCGGATGGCACAATTGGTCGGCCTGATGAAGTAGTGGAAAAAAGCATGAAGGGCTTTGACAACAAATATAACTACTACGCCTATAGTCTTCCCAGCAACTATGTGATTACGGGGCCTTGTGGCATCATCCCGCTCATCGTGCGCAGTGATCGTGGCACATTTCGCGTCCATAACGACCGCTGGCGCGAGCCATTTAAGTTAAGCCGTATTTTGACCATCTTTGCTCGTGAAGGCGTGGGCAATCCCTCCAGCGAGATTGAGCTACAAAAAGAGAAGCTCACAAAATTGTTGAATGCGCATGATGAAGGGCAAAACCTGCTCGATGTTCCCATGAGTGGAGCCGTTGTTTTCTTGAGCAGTGATGTAGAGCTAGACATCAACAACGCCAGCATTGAGGTGCTAAAAGCCAATAAGTTGAAGAATTTTATCCGCCAGCGTGCCAAAGAGGTTAAACTGGGGTCGCCGGAGCTAGAACAGTTGAATAAATTTATGGCGAATGCTGCGGAGAGCGTTGAAGCGTTGAAGCGTTGAAGCGGTGGAGCGGTGGAGCGTTCCAATATTCCACCGTTCCAACGCTTCAACGCTTTAAAACCCCAAACCGCGCTCCTTCATGCTGACATACTTATTACGCCCAATGATCAGATGGTCGAGTACTTGAATATCCAGCAATTCACCTGCGTGAACGAGGACCTCTGTGACATGGACATCTTCGGCACTGGGTGTGGGGTCGCCGCTGGGGTGATTATGCACGATAATCATGGAAGCACTGTTGGCACGGATGGCCTCACGAAAGACCTCGCCTGCACGAATGACCGCTGTGTTGAGGTTTCCAGTGTAGATATTGCATACTTTCACCACATAATTTTTTGTGTCCAACAGCACAGCACGCAGATGCTCCTGATCCAACAAACTCATCTCTAACATCAGCAAATTGGCAACATCCGACGGGTTGCGAACCTGCGGGCGAACATCCGGTGATGAAACCAGCAGTCGTTTGCCAAGTTCAAATGCAGCCTGAATTTCCACAGCCTTGGCGGGGCCGATGCCGGGGATGCTGCATAACTCTTCGATGCTCGCTTTCCCTAACGCCGTAATGCCACCAAAGTGGTCGAGTAGCCGCTCCGACATGCGCAGGACGCTCTCCCCCGGACGGCCATTGCGTAGAATGATCGCCAACAACTCTGCGATACTCAACGCAGATGGACCTGCTTGCTCAAGCCGCTCACGCGGGCGCAAATCGCTGGGCAAATCGCGAATCAAGGGCATGTAGACAGCTTTATCGACCTCATCTGATTGCACTGTTGGGTCTGATTGCGCTGCTACGTTCGACGCTTTTTTCTCAGCGTGTGTCGTTTGCACCTCAGCATCCACCTGATGTTTTTCCACAACAAGTTCTTGCGCTGATTCCGTTGGTTGCTCAACGTCGGTTTCTACAGTTTCTGCTATCTCTGTGCTGTCTTCTTTGATCACAAATGGATCCCAGTCATCAGATAGTGTATCCCAACAAATCGCTTTTTCAGAAGGAGATAGATCATCCATGTGCTTCATTCCTAGTGTGTTGCTTTGTAATCCCGATTGGCTCGATAAGATTGGCTCGATAAGATTGGCTCGACAAGATTGGCTTGATAAATGCCTTTTGCGATAGCACAAAGGTCTATTTTTCATCCATGCCAAAGTGTCATGGTATACTGATTGGTAATGATTCACTCCTCCCTAACCCTCCCCTAGCGGGGGAGCGTTAGGGAGGAGTTCATGTATGTGTATTACCATAAACGATATTGCGTTGTATCCAAAATATGAGAACTGCCTTTTACGAACACACAGCTTATAAACTGTCCGATCAACCCGTACCAAACTGCTTTTTAATGTTGTCTGATCAATTTGAAGAGCAGGCGCGTATTGATTTTTCTGTGTCCACCCACCCCTATGCGCTCATGGCCGAAAGTATTTGTGCGCGCATGGCCGATGTTGAAATGTATGCCTTTTTGATCCAAGATGCCAGAGACCGTCATGATTTAGCACAAGTTGCCTTTAACAAGGAAAATCACGACACGGTGGCGATTTTGACCCGATCATTTACGATTGGTATGTTGGGTGCGTGCAAGGCACTCTTAGACAGTGGGGCGGCAACATTAACCTTGTTGCATGAACTGCCCTTGACAACCACCGAAAGCCGTTTTGACAACAGCGACTTTTGGCATCAATTTGTTGTCCATGCCCCCAATATTCACCGTCGCTATCACCCCCTGCGGCTCTTTTTTAACGAGATTACACGTTGGTGCAACACAACTCCACACCGAGTACCGCCTGTAGCGACATTGCATGATCATTTTGGGCAGTGGTCGAGTCGCGAGATGAAGCTCAAAGTGGTGAATGATGATAAAGCTGATATTGTGCGCTTGGCCGATGCACCCCTACAATTTGAATGGATCGATGCATTGGAACTTCATCGGCGTTGGAAACCACAATTGCTGATGCTCTGTGAAAAATTATGTGCCGATATCTCTCGGAAGCTCGCGAAGTGATCGTGTTCGGTGCGTCAGTATTCGGTAGGTCGGTCCACCAGTTCACTGACCTACCGACCTACTGATCTACTGACCTACCGACCTACCGATACGCTGGTCTGCCGAATACATATAGCCAAATAGGAGATCATAATGACAAGCACAGCCATCTTGCTGGGTGATACGTTTGGGAAATCTCATCCGCTGACCTCTGTTCATGAAGATTATCTAAAGTCTATTTATCTTTTACACAACGAAGGCACCAAAGTCACAAATTCCGCTCTTGCCAACTATTTGAAGATCACGCCTGCATCAGCGACCAATATGGTCAAAAAGTTGGCAGAATGGGAACTAATCACCTATGAACCCTATCAAAGCATCCTATTGACAGAGATGGGAAACCGTGTTGCATTGGAGGTGCTACGCCATCATCGGCTGCTTGAATTATTTTTACACGAAAAGCTAAATCTACCGCTTGGTCAAGTACATGAGGAAGCCGAACGGCTAGAACACGTGCTGAGTGATGTGCTAGAAGAGGCCATTGTCAACGCCTTGGGGAATCCTACAATTGATCCGCATGGCGACCCGATTCCCGCCAAAGATGGCACGATTACACCTGTGGATGGCATTGCGCTGAATGAGGCCGATCTACAAAAAAGCTATCGCGTTGTGCGGGTGTTGGTGCAAGACCAAGAGCGGCTGGATTATTTGCATACATTGGGGCTGTATCCCAACGCCAACCTTGTCGTCATGAGCCATGCCCCGTTGAATGAGCCATTGCTGATTCAGGTTCAAGACAAACATCATGCGCTGTCTTATGAAATGGCACAGTGTCTGTTGGTGATGCCCGAAGAGTCTTTATGATAGTTCCTAAATCTATGTTGTTTTATTCATAAACAAGGAGCTAACAGCGGGCAACAGTACATTATATGATGTAGCAGAAGTTAGATAGGTGAACACACCGACAGATGTGGTTCCAGTCGGTCGCACTGTGGTT